>NZ_JAUYUD010000045.1 GCF_030692605.1 Lutibacter sp. | reverse complement strand
CATAAAATTAAAGGAAAATATCTTCAATTGTACCTAAATGAGTTCGTTTATAAGCTTAACAGAAGATATTTTGAAGAAAAATTATTCGATAGGCTAGTAATAGCAAGCATTACAGGGTTATGATAGAAAACGGACAATCAGTTTTAATTATATAGGAAAAGAGTATGAAGATGATTTGGTTCGATTTTATCTAGAAATTCCTTCAATTAATGATTTTAGTTCTTTTGAAATTTCAAATACTATTTTATTTTCAGAGTTAAAAGAACAAAAAAATATTATAAAAATTAAAATTGAAAAAGAATATAAAACAATGTACTTAGATAGAGAAAATACTAAAGGAATGTTAAAATTTTAACATAAATCAAATCTTCTTATATAAAATATTTACTTTAGTTAATTACAAACTAATTACTTTCCAATGAAAAAATTATACTTTTTAATTGTAACCGCAATTTTTGTGGCTTCACCATTGATTTCGCAAGAAAATGAAGTGAAAAAAGAAACACAAAAAGGCCATTATAATATTAGTAAATTTAAAGATTTAAACGAAGAATTACCAACTCCAAATAATCAACATACGGCTTCAGGAGCTCCTGGATATGAGTATTCTCATCAACAAGTTGATTACAAAATGAATATTATCTTAGATGAAAAAAAGGATCAACTATTTGGAGAAAGTACTATAACGTATCACAATAATTCTAAAGACAATTTAGAGTATTTATGGATTCAGCTAGATCAGAATATGAGCGCTCCTGATTCAAAAACTCCAGAAATAAGCGGTGGAGGGCCAGATGCTCTATATTCTCCTTCAAAATTCACAAAAAGTTTTATGGGAAAACCATTTCCAGGTGGATTTAATTTAGATTATGTAAAAGACGCACTTGGAAAAGATTTAAGCTATAAAATTAATAGCACCATGATGCGCATTGATTTACCAACACCGATAGCGGCAGGAGCAAAATTTGTATTTCAACTAAAATGGTGGTATAATATAAATAATTACATGACCGATGGAGGCAGATCAGGTTATGAAGCTTTTCCGGATGGAAATAATTTATATATAATTGCTCAGTTTTTCCCAAGATTGGCTGTTTATAACAATGTTGAAGGATGGCAAAATAGGCAATTTTGGGGGCGAAGTGAATTTGCACTAGAGTTCGGAAATTATGATGTAACTATTACCACACCAAAAGATCATATTTTAAATGGAACCGGAGAAATTCAAAATCCAAAAGATGTTTTTACAAATGCTCAATATAATAGATATTTAAATGCTAAAAAATCTTATGATAAACCAGTTTTTATTGTAACTCCAGAGGAAGCACTTGCTAGTGAAAAAGATAGGTCAACTGAAACTAAAACTTGGGTATTTAAAGCAACCAATGTACGCGATTTTGCATTTGCTACTTCTCGTAAATTAATTTGGGATGCCATGGCAGTTGATCTTAATGGTAAAACTGTAATGGCATATTCATTATATCCAAATGAAGGAAATCCACTTTGGGAAGAGCATTCAACTAGAGCAGTTGTTAATACATTAAAAATTTATTCTAAATATACATTTGATTATCCGTATCCTCATGCTACCTCAATAAATGCTGAAAGACAAGGAATGGAATACCCCATGATTTGTTGGAATTTTGGAAGACCCGACGTAGACGGAAAATATACTGAAAGAACTAAAAAGGGAATGATTGGAGTTATTATCCATGAAGTTGGTCATAATTATTTTCCAATGATTATTAATTCTGATGAACGCCAATGGACGTGGATGGATGAAGGTATCAATTCGTTTGTACAAATTTTAGCTGAACATAATTATGACCCAGAATTGTTTCCATTGACTAAATTTCCAAAAAACATTGTGGAATATATGTCTGGAGATCAAAGCCAACTTTCACCAATAATGACTCAAGGAGATCAAGTTTTTAATTTTGGCTCAAATGCCTATGCAAAACCGGCAGCAGGGTTATTCATATTAAGGCAAACCATTATGGGTCCCGATTTATTCGATGATGCATTTAGAACCTATGCCAAACGTTGGAAATTTAAACACCCAACACCAGCAGACTTTTTTAGAACTATGAAAGATGCTTCGGCAATGGATTTAGATTGGTTTTGGAGAGGATGGTTTTATACTACAGGAAATAACGACATTGGAATTAAAGCTGTAAAACGTTTTTATGTTACAGATAAGCCTAACAGCCGCGCAAAAAAAATGGCAGAACGTTATGGAATTACAGTCGATAAACTTCCGCCTTCGTTATATTTAATTTCTGAAGATAGTGATGAGTTTTCTGAAGATTTAAAAGCTTTAAATCCTGAAGATTATACACTTTTGAAAGATTATATTACCAAAAACTTGAGTGAAAGTGAACAAAAAGAATTAAAAACTCCCAAATATTTTTATGAATTAATATTTGAAAAACCAGGAGATTTAATAATGCCTTTAATTGTTGAAATTGAGTATGAAGACGGTACTAAAGAAAGAAAACAATATCCAGCCGAAATATGGAGGTTAAATGATAAAGAAGTATCTAAAGTTTTTCATTCAACAAAAGCAATTAATAAAATTGTTGTTGATCCAGATGAGCAAACAGCTGATGTTGATTTAACTAATAATAATTGGCCAAAAGAAACTGAAAATAAATTTGAAACCTTTAAAAAGAAACAAATAAAAGGATAAAAATTATTTAAAAATTAAAGAGGCTGGTCTAAAAATATTAAACGAGCCTCTTTTTTTTATTAATGAATAACCCCGAAGCAGAGCTTCGAGGTATCTTGTCACTCGAATAAACGTAATTGATTTCTGTGAAATTTTTTATAGTTAACTTTTTCATTGCCTTGTGAACTTATATATTTCTGAATAACTTCCTCATTAGCATACTGACCAACGGTATTTACATAATAACCACTACTCCAAAATTGACCTCCCCATAATTGATGCTTTACTTCTGGATGAAGTCTGAAAAGTTCTTT
This sequence comes from Lutibacter sp., assembly GCF_030692605.1. Classification (GTDB taxonomy): domain Bacteria; phylum Bacteroidota; class Bacteroidia; order Flavobacteriales; family Flavobacteriaceae; genus Lutibacter. The sequence continues at coordinate 26,007 of NZ_JAUYUD010000045.1, read as the reverse complement.
CGCTGTTATACTTTTTACGGTTTGGGCTATACTTTTTATTGATAACATCGGAACACTTTGTATCAAAAAATGAACATGATTTTCATCTGCTCCAATCTCAATAAAGAATATCTCAAATCGCAATTCAATGTTCTTACAAACCTCAACCAAACTTATTTCAACAGCATCGGTCAAAATACTTCGCCTATATTTTATCGGACAAACCAAATGATACAGCAACAAATTTTTATTAGGTCGCTTATAAATATGCTCGCTCATATGACAAATATAATATTTCTCCTTTCAACTAGCCAACCCCGAAGCAGAGTTTCGTGGAATTCTCTTGATTAAAAAATTTAAATTAATTTCCTTTCTTATAATCAGCTAAAAATTGAGCCAAGCCACTATCTGTTAATGGGTGTTTCAATAATCCTATAATTGAAGACAACGGACCAGTCATAACATCGGCACCTAATTTAGCACAATCAATAATATGCATGGTATGACGCACAGAAGCTGCTAAAATTTCAGTTTCAAATTCGTAATTATCATAAATAAGTCTTATTTCAGAAATCAAATGTAATCCGTCTGTTGAAATATCATCTAAACGGCCAATAAAAGGAGAAACATATGTAGCTCCCGCTTTTGCAGCTAATAAAGCTTGACCAGCTGAAAAAACTAAGGTCATGTTAGTTCTAATTCCATTATCCGAAAAATATTTACATGCCTTAATTCCATCTGCAATCATTGGTAATTTTACAACAATTTGAGGATGTAAAGCAGCTAACGCCTCTCCTTCTCTAACCATTCCTTCAAAATCCGTTGCAATAACTTCGGCACTTACATCTCCGTCAACAATATTGCAAATATCAACATAATGCTTCAAAATATTATTTGCGCCAGTTATACCTTCTTTTGCCATTAACGAAGGATTTGTAGTAACTCCGTCTAAAACTCCTAGTGCTTGAGCCTCTCTAATTTGGTCTAAATTTGCAGTATCTATAAAAAATTTCATAATATTATTGTCGGTTAAATTTTTAAAGTGCAAATATAGGTTTTAATATAAAAAGATGCATATGGAAAACACTAATTTAATTTGAACTTTAACCTTTACCTTTTAATTTTATAATGCTTCATTAATAAATTTTCATACATTGTATCTGGTAATAACCTTTTAAGAATTATTGAAAACTTTTGCATAAAACTTCCTACTTTATAATGAATTTTTGGTTTTGGCGTTTGAATAATTTTAAAAATGGCTTCTGCCATTTGTATTGGATTACTTCCATTATTAACATGAGCATCCATTAAATTTAAATTATTTTGATAGTTTTTTTTGTAGTCTGATTCTTCAAAAACAGGAGTGTGGTATCTTCCAGAAGCAATATTTGTAGCAAAATCGCCAGGAGCCACATTAGTTACTTCAATACCAAATTCTCGAACCTCCATTCTTAATGCTTCAGTCACTAATTCTAAAGCACCTTTTGTTGCAGAATAAATTCCTCTATAGGGTAAACCCATATAACCTGCAATTGATGTAATATTTATAATTAATCCGCTTTTTTGAGTTCTCATTTGTGGTAAAACAGCTTTCATCACTTCAATAGCGCCAAAAAAATTAGTTTCAAAAACATTTCTCATTTCTTCAGTAGGAGTTTCTTCGATAGGTCCCGTAATTCCCCTTCCAGCATTATTAATAAGAATATCTAATTTCCCTTCATTTAAAATAATTTTGTTTACTGCATTTACAATACTTTCAACATTATTAACATCTAAAGAAACCAATTTAAACGGATGATTTTTGTAGTTCTCCACATTTCTACTTGTGCCATAAACTACAAATCCATTATTTACTAAAAATTCACCTACAGATTTGCCAATACCAGAAGATCCACCTGTAATTAAAACGACTTTTGACATAGTGTTTGAAAGTTTGAATTTGTAAAGTTAAAAAGTTAAATTTAAAATTCAATTTAAAAAAAACTTTTTAAAAAGTTCTTTCCTTTAGAAGTAATTTAGGATAGGTGCATTAAAAAAAAATGGCAAGCTACCTACATCACACCGCTCAACTAATTACCTTTGCTGCGTTCCCGCCCTGGAGGGTTCAAAAGGAGCTGGTTGTGTAGGACTTGCCGAAGCAAATTTACAATCAATTTTTAGTTTTACAATGTTTTTTTATAAATTTATGTAACATTATTAATCTATTATAAACTAATTACTTATTAAAATTAATTATTAAAATAACCTTTTGACAATAGAAACTAAACGCCTTTTAGTATCTTTGTTAATCAAAAACTAACATCAATCATGGAAAACCAAACGAACACCTCAAAACAAGTAATGATAAACTACGGTTTAATGCTTGGATTTGCATCAATTTTATTTCATGTAGTATTATATGCTATGGGTAAAATATACGATCCACACTGGTCTGTAGCTATTATTGGAATTACATTATCAATTGTTTTTATAGTTTTAGGAATAAAACTTGTAAAGGAAACCAATGAAGGAATTTTATCATTGGGTGAGGCCATTAAAATAGGTCTTGGAATATCTTTAATTTCGGCCATTGTCTATATTATTTACCTTGCCGTTTTCACCAGCTTTATTGAACCAGAATATTTTACCAGAATGGCAGAGGTTCAACATCAAAAAATGCTAGAAAATTATCCACAAATGTCTGATGAACAGCTAGACGCTGCAAATGCTATGACAGAGAAAATGTCTGGTCTAGGTATGACTGTTGCATTTACTTTAATTGGAAGTTTGTTTATTGGATTTATCATTTCTCTAATTGCAGGATTAATCATGAAAAAAACAGTTGAAGACAACGAATAACAATTCATAAATATGGATATATCAGTAGTAATTCCACTACTTAATGAAGACGAATCTATACAAGAATTACACGATTGGATTGCAAAAGTTATGCAGTCCAATCGTTATTCTTATGAAATACTTTTTATTGATGATGGTAGTACAGATAATTCTTGGGAGCTAATAGAAAAATTAGCACAAATATACCCTACGGTAAAAGGAATTCGCTTTCAACGAAACTATGGTAAATCACAAGCCTTAAATGCTGGTTTTAAAGAAGTTAAAGGAGATGTTGTAATTACTATGGATTCTGATTTACAAGATAGTCCTGATGAAATTCCAGAACTTTATAATTTAGTTATTAATGAAGGTTTCGATTTAGTTTCAGGTTGGAAGAAGAAGCGTTACGATTCAAAAATAAGAAAAAATATTCCATCAAAATTGTTTAATGCCGCAGCTCGCAAAACGTCAGGTTTAAAATTGCACGACTTTAATTGTGGATTAAAAGCTTATAAAAATAATGTTGTAAAAAACATTGATGTAAGTGGTGAAATGCACAGATATATACCTGTTCTAGCAAAAAACGCTGGTTTTAATAAAATTGGTGAAAAAGTTGTTTCTCATCAAGCAAGAAAATATGGTGTTACAAAATTTGGAATCGACCGTTTTATCAATGGTTTTTTAGATTTAATAACCATTTGGTTTTTATCAAAATTTGGTAAAAGACCCATGCATTTATTCGGTCTATTAGGAACTATTGTGTTTTTAATCGGTTTTGCATTTGCCGTATATTTAGGCATCGATAAGCTCTTTTTTAATCCAACAGGTAGATTAATAACGGATAGACCTCAATTTTATATCTCACTTATTACCATGGTTATTGGAACTCAGTTTTTTTTAGCTGGTTTTTTAGGAGAAATTATATTAAAAACAAAATCAGATACCAAACGATATTCCATTTCGAATAAAGTTAATTTATAGTCCTCATAATTGTGGAATTTTAATTCAAATATTTATTAAACAAAACATATGTCAACAATTTTAGAAAAAGCTACGCTTTGGCTTACGGATACTTTTGATAAAGAGACTAAACGTGAAGTTCAAAACCTTATCGATGCAAATACAGAACAATTGATCGAAAGTTTTTACAAAGATTTAGAATTTGGTACTGGTGGTATGCGCGGTGTTATGGGTGCAGGAACTAACAGAGTTAACAAATACACCTTAGGAAAAGCAACACAAGGGTTGTCAAACTATTTGAGAAAAACGTTTCCAGAAAAAAAACTAAAAGTTGCCATTGCTTTTGATTGCAGGCATAACAGCCAATTATTTGCAAAATTAGTGGCTGATGTATTTTCAGCAAATAAAATAAAAGTATATTTATTTGAAGATTTGCGTCCAACTCCAGAGCTTTCTTTTGCTGTAAAACATTTAGGTTGTGATGCAGGGATTGTTTTAACAGCTTCTCATAATCCTCCAGAATATAATGGTTATAAGGTGTATTGGAATGATGGAGGTCAAATTGTTCCTCCAGACGATGAAAATATTATTAATGAAGTAACAAGTTTAGATTTTTCCGAAATAAATTTCAATTCAAATGAAGATTTAATTGAAATAATAGGGGAAAAAGTTGATGAAGCATTTATTGATGCTTCTGTAAAAAATGGAACTTTTGATATTTCTGGACGAGAAAATTTAAAAATAGTTTTCACCTCGCTACATGGAACTTCAATAAAATCGATTCCATTTGCTTTTAAAAAAGCTGGGTATACCAATGTACATATTGTCGAAGAGCAGCGTGAACCAAATGGAGATTTTCCAACAGTAGTTTCACCAAATCCTGAAGAACCCGCAGCCTTAAAAATGGCTACAGAATTAGCAAATAAAATTGGTTCCGATATTTTAATTGGAACTGATCCAGATAGTGACCGACTAGGTATTGCAGTAAGAGATAATGAGGGAAATATGAAGTTGTTAAATGGAAATCAAACCATGTGTTTAATGACTGATTTCCTAATAAAAAATTGGAAAAAAGAAGGTAAATTAAACGGTAAACAATTTGTGGGTTCTACTATAGTTTCAACAAATTTAGTTAACGAAATTGCTGCTCGATACGAAGTTGAAACTAAGGTTGGTTTAACTGGTTTTAAATGGATTGCCAAAATGATTCGCGATGCTGAAGGAAAACAAGATTTTATTGGAGGTGGTGAAGAAAGTTTTGGGTATATGGTTGGAGATTTTGTGAGAGATAAGGATGCTGTGACAGCTACCCTACTTGCTTGTGAGATTGCTGCAAACGCAAAATATAAAGGAAGTTCTATGTATAATGAGTTATTACAAATTTATATGGACAATCATTTTTATAAAGAACATCTAATTTCATTGGTTAAAAAAGGAATGGATGGCGCAGACCAAATCAAACAAATGATGGTAGATTTACGTAAAAATCCAGTTTCGGAGATTGACGGGTCTAAAGTGAAGTTTTTGTTTGATTATGAAACCTCAACTAAAAAAAATCTTATGACTGGTAGGGTTGAAACAATTGACCTGCATAAGTCAAATGTACTAATTTATGAAACTGAAGATGGTACAAAAATAGCTGCAAGACCAAGTGGAACAGAACCTAAAATAAAATTCTATTTTAGTGTTAAATCTAAATTAGATTCAATAGAAAATGCTAAAAAAGTTGAAGTAAAATTGGATGCAAAAATCCAACGAATAATTAAAGAATTGAAATTAACTTAATGAACTATTTTAGAAAAATTTTAAAATACGCCAAACCATATTCCAAATTTGCTTGGTTTAATGTGTTATTTAATATTTTATTTGCCATTTTTAATGTGCTAACAATTGTTGCCTTTATTCCTGTTTTAAACATTCTGTTTAAACAAGAAAACAAAGTAAGTGAAAAACCTATTTATGATGGATTCTTTTCTCTGGGAGACTATGCTCAAGATAGTTTTTACTATTTTATTTCTTACAAAATAGAAACAGAAGGCGCTGTTAATACACTAGTTTTTGTTTGTGGGTTAACCTTATTTTTGTTTTTCTTTAAAAATCTATTTAGATACTTAGCTTCCTTTTCTTTGGCCTTTTTAAGAAATGGCGTAGTAAAGGATTTAAGAGATAGTATTTACCATAAAATAGTGGAATTACCATTGGCTTATTTTTCTAAAAAAAAGAAAGGAGATCTTATTTCTAGAATGACATCTGATGTTCAAGAAATTGAACATTCTTTTTTAACTTCATTAGAAGCAGTTGTTAGCGAGCCTCTTACCATCATCATTTCATTAACCATAATGTTAATAATAAGTCCAAAATTAACATTATTTGTATTTATTTTATTACCAATTTCTGGGTTTATTATTTCTACATTAAGTAAAAAATTAAAAGCTCAATCTTTAAAGGCACAGCATGAGACCGGAAATTTTTTATCGTTTATTGAAGAAACCTTAACAGGTTTACGCGTTATTAAAGGGTTTAACGCAGAAAATAAAATTGAACAAAAATTTAGAGAATCTACACATAAATTTAGAGTTTTAATGACGAGCGTTTTACACCGTAAAACATTGGCTTCACCTATGAGTGAGTTTTTAGGCTCAACCACAATTATCATCATTTTATGGTATGGTGGAAAATTAGTTTTAGGTGATTCAGGCGATTTAAAACCTGAGCAATTTTTAACATATATCGGGTTATTTTATTTAATTCTAAATCCTGTAAAATCACTAACAACAGCATTTTATAATATTCAAAAAGGAAATGCATCAGCAGAGAGAATCTTGAGTATTTTAGAAACCGAAAATACCATTATAGATAAACCAAATGCATTAGATAAAGAAACTTTTACCACTGAAATTTCATTTGAAAATATTTCTTTTAAATACAAAGATGAATACGTGTTAAAGAATTTTTCGTTAAAATTGGTGAAAGGTCAGACTGTTGCACTTGTTGGTCAATCTGGTAGTGGAAAATCTACCTTAGCAAACCTAATTACTCGTTTTTATGATGTAAATAAAGGTGTTGTAAAAATCGATGGTATTGACATTAAAGATTTAAAACAAAAATCGCTTCGTGGATTAATGGGGATTGTTACGCAAGAATCTATTTTATTTAATGACACGGTTAAAAACAATATAAGCCTTGGAGTTGACAGCGCTACTTATGAACAAGTATTAGAAGCCTCAACCATTGCAAATGCTTATGAATTTATAAAAGACTTACCTCAACAGTTTGATACAAATATTGGCGATAGCGGAAATACACTTTCTGGCGGTCAAAAACAACGATTAAGTATAGCTCGTGCAGTACTTAAAAATCCACCTATAATGGTTTTAGATGAAGCCACATCTGCTTTAGATACCGAAAGTGAACAATTGGTACAATTAGCCCTAGAAAAAATGATGGAAAATAGAACATCATTGGTTATTGCTCATCGATTATCAACCATTCAAAAAGCTGATATAATTGTAGTTATGAAAAAAGGAGAAATTGTAGAACAAGGTAAACACGATGAACTATTGGCAAATAAAGGTGAGTATTATAAATTAGTTACGATGCAATCTTTTTAGATAATAGATAATTATCAATTATTTTTTCAAACCTAATTTTGCACCTTTTTTAAGCATAAAGTCATATGCTTCTTGGTAATCATTTGCAATTTCACCTTCCAAAATAGCTTCTTTAATAGCATCTTTTATTTGCCCAATTTCTCTACAAGGTTTTAAATTATAGGTTTCCATAATAAGCTCTCCAGAAATTGGAGGTTGAAAATTACGAATGTGATCACGCTCTTCAACTTCTTTAATTTTATCTCTTACAATGGTAAAATTGTGATGGTATTTATTAAAACGTGAAGGGTTTTTAGTTGTAATGTCTGCTTCACACAAAGTCATTAAACTTTCAATATCATCTCCAGAATCAAAAACCAAACGTCTAACAGCTGAGTCTGTTACTTCAGTTGCCAACACAATTGGTCGTGAACTTAACAATACCATTTTTTGAACAAACTTCATTTTAATGTTCATTGGTAAACGCAACCGTTTAAATAACTTAAACACCATTTTTGAACCAACAAATTCGTGACCATGAAATGTCCATCCCAATGTTTTATGAAATTTTTTGGTTGGTGCCTTTCCAATATCGTGTAAAAGTGCCGCCCAACGCAACCATAGATCGGATGTATTTTTGGCAATATTATCAACTACCTCAAAAGTATGGTAAAAATTATCCTTATGTTTTTGTCCTTCAACTTCCTCAACACCTTTTAGATCTGTAATTTCCGATAAAAAACGGACTAAAAGATTGGTTTCATTTAAAAGTAACAAGCCAACTGAAGGCACTGGTGAACTCATAATTTTATTGAATTCATCCATAATTCGTTCAATAGTAATGATGTCTAATCTTTCAGCATTTTTCGAAATTGCTTCCAAAGAATTGTTTTCAATAGAAAAACCAAATTGAGTTGCAAACCTAATAGCACGCATCATACGCAATGGATCATCCGAATAAGTAATATCTGGATTTAATGGCGTTTTTATAATTTTATTTTCTAAATCTTTTATGCCATTGAAAGGATCTAGAAGTGTCCCGAAATCAGATTTATTTAGGCTTAACGCCAAGGCATTTATTGTGAAATCTCTTCTATTTTGATCATCATCTAGTGTTCCATCTTCAACAACAGGATTTCTACTATCCTCGTGATATGATTCTTTTCGTGCGCCAACAAATTCAATTTCATAGTCTCCAAAACGGAGCATTGCTGTTCCATACGTCTTAAAAACTTGTACTTTGGGTTTATGTGGCATAAGTGCCGCAACAGCTTCTGCTAACTCTATTCCGCTTCCAATTGCAACAATATCAATATCTTTTGGCGCTCCTCTTTTTAAAAAATAATCACGTACAAAACCACCTATAACATAGGTTTCTACATTTAAACCAGATGCTGCTTTAGAAATATATTCAAAAACTGAATTTGTTAATGCGTCTTTATAAACGTTTTTACTGTAAGGCATAGTTATTGTAAATAATGTGCAAATTTATACTTTAGAAAGGGCAATACAAATTGAAACAAGCTTTATTTAATTTGAATATTCGTAACAATTTAATATTTTCCAAATATTTTATTGATTTTTAAACGACGTAAAAATGATAAATTTCTTTTTTCTGGTACTCCATTTTTTGCAATAAAATTTGAAACAGCTTCAACCATTCTTAACGTAGAATTTCCGTCGTAATAAGGATGATATTCTTGAACAATAGTTGCTCTTTGAGATTTAAACACATCGTTGGTTAAATTGTCTTCTATTTTTAATGTCAAATTAATATAATTTGTAGCATTATCCCAAGCTATATTTTCTGAACTACTTTTAAAAGTAATTACAGGTTTGTCTAATAATAAAAACTCGTAAACAACTGAAGACGTGTCGCTTATTAAAATATCCGCCATCAATAAAAACTTGATAATGTTTCGTTCTTTTTCAAATATAATATTTTGAGTTTCGTTGGCTAATTTTTTATAGGCTTCAATTAAAGGATTCGACATTAAATCATGAAACTTTACCAAAATTAAGTAATCCTTATTATTTGCAAGTTTTTTAAACTCGTCAATTAAAAAAGAAGCTGAAGTCAATTTTGGAGAAAATGTTGGCGCATATAACACTATTTTTTTCGCCTGGTATTTTTGTAATAATTCCTTTTTATTTGTATCATATTTATGCAATTCTTTTCCATAAATATCCAATTTTGACCAACCAGTTTCAATAACTTCAAAGTTTTTGTGTTTATTTTTTAACTCTAAAAACTTTTTTGTAAAATAAGGACCTTGTGTTAAGTACAAATCGAAGTAATGTCTAATTCTAAAATGTCCTTTCTTTTCACCAGCTAAACCGTGAAATACTTGCACTTTTAATCCTCTTAAATAATGAGGAACTTCATTTCCAGGCACAAAAATAGAATCACTATTAAATGCTATAACCTCCTTCATACTTGATGTAAAAGGTTCTTTTTTGAAAGGAAATTTGTCTTTTAAGTTAGGTGTTACAAACCATAAATATTGATGGCCTTTCTCTTTTAAAACCATCATAATTGGTTCTAAAATTCCAAAAGCATACGGATTTTGACAAAATAATACTGTTTTCAAAGCCTTTAAACTATCTTATTTGCATTTTGTAAGTCTTCAGTAAAATCAACTTCTATACAATTGAATTTTGAAATATCTATAGCCTTAACTTCAATTTTATTTTCGGTAATTGCCATTTCCAAACCTTTTTCAAAATAATCGTTATCCTTACATTTTTCCAGTTGCGAAATCAAGATATCTAAATGATGTTTTGAAATAAAATTAATGCCTACCGCTTCTCCCAAACCATTTTTAACCTCTTTAGAAAGTTCAAAAACAAATCCATTTTTTAGAGTGTATTTTACTTCTTCATCTGCAACACTCGAAGTATTAACCGCTATAAAAGAGTTTTTCTGTTCAATATCTTCAATTAATACTGATAATAATTTATCATCAAAAACAACATCACCATTAAACCAAAGTACCGATTTACCTTTATGTTTTTTCAATCCTTGTAACAAACTTTTTGAAGTGTTAGTGGTATCAAAAAACGGATTGTAAACGTAATTTACCTCTGGAAAACGTTCCATAATTAAGTCCTTTTTAAATCCTACTACTATGGTAACATCATTTATATCGAAATACTTAGAAATATTATTAAGTTGTTTTTCCATAATACTCTCTCCATCTTTTAATAAGGTAAGTGGTTTTGGAAAAGGATTTCCAAGTCGAGAGCCAATACCGGCTGCTAAAATGATAATTTTCAAATTATAAAAATTAGAAGTTATATGTGTTATGCAAAAATAGAATTTTAATATTAATAAATTCATCTTTTACAAAAAGCAAAAAAAACTCCGAAATAATCGGAGTCTTAAAATATTCTAAACGGCAACATCGTTTTCTCGAAGTGCATCATTTAAAGATGTTTTTTTATTGGTGCTTTCTTTACGTTTACCAATTATTAAAGCACAAGGCACTTGGAATTCACCGGCTGGAAAACTTTTAGTGTAGGTTCCAGGAATTACAACTGAACGAAAAGGAACAATTCCTTTCATTTCAACAGGTTTATCACCGGTAACATCAATAATTTTAGTGCTCATAGTTAAAACCACATTCGCACCTAAAACCGCTTCTTTTTCAACTCTAACTCCCTCAACAACAATACAACGCGAACCAATAAAAACATCATCTTCAATAATAACAGGCGAAGCTTGTAAAGGTTCTAAAACGCCACCAATACCAACGCCGCCACTTAAATGCACATTTTTACCAATCTGTGCACAACTGCCAACTGTAGCCCATGTATCTACCATGGTTCCTTCATCTACATAAGCACCAATATTTACATAACTTGGCATTAAAATAGTTCCACTTGCAATATAGGAACCATGGCGTGCAACAGCATGTGGTACTACCCTAATTCCTTTTTCTTTATATCCTCTTTTTAACGGAATTTTATCATGATATTCAAAAATACCTACTTCCATGGTTTCCATTTTTTGAATTGGAAAATACAACACAACCGCTTTTTTAACCCATTCATTTACTTGCCAACCATTTTTGGTAGGTTCTGCAACACGTAGCAAACCATTATCTAATAAATTAACAACTTCTCTAATAGCGTTTTGAGTTAATTCATCTTTTAATAAATCTCGATTATTCCAAGCTTTCTCAATTATTTCTCTAAGATTATTCATTTTTTTAATATGTATTTCGCACAAATATAATGCTTAAAAAAATATTTCACTTAAAATACCTAAATTTGCACACAAATATTAAAAATGTAACCTATTGGCAAGAATTTTAGCATTTGATTATGGTGTAAAAAGAACTGGAATTGCGGTAACCGATGAGTTGCAAATAATTGCATCTGGTCTAACTACCGTCGAAACAAAACAACTATTTTCTTTTTTAAATGACTATTTAAAAAATGAAAATGTTGAATTATTTATTGTAGGAGAACCAAAACAAATGAATGCTTCAGTTAGTGAAAGTGAACAATTTATTATTCCTTTTATTGAAAAATTAAAACTGACTTATCCAAAAATTCCAATAAAACGTATTGATGAGCGTTTTACCTCCAAAATAGCATTTCAATCTATGATTGATACTCGATTAAAAAAGAAGTATCGCCAAAAAAAAGAACTTTTAGATGAAATTAGTGCTACAATAATTTTACAGACCTTTTTAGAAAAAAATGAAAAATAATATATTTAGACAATTAGTTGTTTTTATAAGAAGAAAATATAGAGTTTTTTTTCAAAAAAAGTTCAGCAAAACCGATATTGAACTTTTAAAGGACAAAAATTTTGTTATAGTTTGTGATAATTGTTGGGCAGGATCGGTTTATCAATGGTTAGAGCGCCCTTATAATTCTCCATTTATCAGTGTTGGATTTTATGGAGACTGTTACCTTAAATTGCTTTCAAATTTTGATTATTATATGAACCTACCTGTGATTTTTATTACAGAAAGCAAATATAACTATCGCAAAATAACGTATCCATTAGCAAAATTAGGCGATATTGAATTACATTTCACACATTATAAAACTGAAGATGAAGCTAAAACTAAATGGGATAGACGAACAGCGAGAATGTTAGAAGAAACAAATAAGGATAACTATATTTTTAAAATATGTGATGCTTGGTATGCAAGTGAAAAAAATTTTAAAGATTTTCATAATTTACCTTTTAAAAATAAAATTTCTTTTTCTAACAATAGTTTTAAACATTTGAATTTTAAAAACCATTTTCAAATTTTAGAAAAAGATAAAAATTTGAAAAATCGCGTACCTAATGGAGTTAAACTTTTTAAAATTATGTTTATTTATGTAAATCTTTATCAATGGATGAAAAATAATTTGGCAGCCTAATCAATTTCTCTTTAGTAATATTTTTTTCTTTAACCTTATAATTTGTATTTTTGCAAACCATATAAAATATTATGATTTTACCAATTATTGCATACGGAGATCCAGTTTTAAGAAAAATAGGAATTGATATTGACCAAAATTATTTAGAATTATCTCAACTTATTTTGGATATGAAGGAAACGATGAACAATGCACTTGGCGTTGGTCTTGCAGCACCTCAAATTGGATTAGCCATACGATTATTTATAATAGATACCTCCCCTTTTGCAGCTGACGAGGATTTGGAAGACAACGAACAAGAATTTTTAAGCAATTTTAAAAAGATTTTTATCAATGCTAAAATTATTAAAGAAGAAGGTGATGAATGGGCATTTAGCGAAGGCTGTCTAAGCATTCCTGACATTAGAGAAGACGTTTTTAGAAAAGAAAAAATTACCATAGAATACCTTGATGAAAATTTTGTAAAACATATTGATGTAATTGATGGTATTGCAGCAAGAGTTGTACAGCACGAATACGATCATATTGAAGGAATTCTATTTACCGATAAAATTTCATCACTTAAAAAGCGATTGATTAAAAAAAAATTAGAAAATATAACCAAAGGGAACATAACAACAGATTATAGAATGAAATTTCCCACATTGAAAAGAAAGTAAATTATGGATTTAAAAGATATTGTAGCAATTAATGGTAAACCAGGTCTTTTTGAAGTTAAAGCCCAATCTAAAGGTGGTATTATTGTAGAACCTATTGCAGAAGGAAAAAGGTTCTCAGTTGGAATTAATAGTAATGTGAGTGCGCTGAATGAAATAGCAATTTACACGTATGAAACTGAAATTCCGCTTAGAATTATTTTAAAAACTATCGCGGAAAAAGAAGATGGTAAAGAAGCTATTAACCCGAAAGAATCTGCAAAAGTATTAACAAACTACTTTAGAGAAATTCTTCCAAATTTTGACGAAGAAAGAGTATACACTTCAAATATTAAAAAAATATTACAATGGTATAATTTATTGGCTTCTGTTAATTTTGATTTTTCTTCAATTAAAGAGGAGGAAGAAGAAGTTGAAAAATCTAATTCACAGCAAGCCTAAAATGAATTCAAGAGAACAGCAACTTCAAGCTTTTAGTCGTTTATTAGATATTATGGACGATTTGCGTGCTGGCTGTCCTTGGGATCAAAAGCAAACTTTCCAATCGCTTCGACATTTAACCCTCGAAGAAACCTACGAATTAGGTGATGCCATTTTGAATAACGATCTGGACGAAATAAAAAAAGAGCTAGGCGATGTTTTATTACATATTGTTTTTTATGCTAAAATTGGATCAGAAATCAACGCTTTTGATATAGGTGATGTTGCTAATTCAATTTCAGAAAAACTAGTTCACCGCCACCCTCATATTTACAGCGATGTTAAAGTAGATAATGAAGCAGATGTTAAGCAAAATTGGGAAAAACTTAAATTAAAAGAAGGAAAAGTGTCTGTTTTACAAGGCGTTCCTGCTTCTTTACCTGCAATGATTAAAGCAAACCGCATTCAAGATAAAGTATCTGGAGTTGGTTTTGATTGGGAAAAACCTGAGCAAGTATGGGAAAAGGTTCAAGAAGAATTAAACGAACTCAACGAAGAAGTTAAAAAAGGAAATACGAACAATATCGAATCTGAGTTTGGCGATGTATTATTTTCTATGATTAATTATGCTCGATTTATTAACGTAAATCCGGTAAATGCCTTAGAACGCACTAATAAAAAATTCATAAACCGATTTCAATACCTCGAAATTGAAGCAAAAAAAGTAGGAAAATCGTTACATGATATGACTTTAGACGAAATGGATGTTTTTTGGAATGAGGCCAAACTTATTTATAAATAACCAGATTTAATTTTACCATTTATTTTTAATATTTTTCTATATCAATAGTTGGCACACATTTGATAAAACGAAATAAAAATAGCCGTATGAAAAACAAATCGAAAGTTAGGAATATAATTTGTTGGATATTTATTGTAGTTTTTTTTGTAATTGGAATATTAAATATGATTTTGATTCACCCTATACCCGGAATGTTTTACCTACTAATTTCGTTCATATACTTACCTTCGACAAACACATTTCTCAATAATAAGTTTGGTTTCTCGATTCCACTTGTTGTAAAAATTATCTTTGGTCTTGTTATACTTTGGGCAACATTAGCTGTTGGTGACTTAATGGAAATGTTTGAGTCTTGGCTGGGTATTTAAAATCTAGGAATATAACAACTCCAAAACCTATACCAACACAGGGTAGAATTAATTACTAGTTCTAGTGTACATGCTAAAATCCACGTAGATTTTCTATTCGGTTTTAATTTGCTAAATTAGTTGTTTAAATCGCTCAACAAAACATACACAAACCGTCTATTTATGGAAAAAATTGTAATAATTACTGGAGGAAGCAAAGGTTTAGGCTTGGGTTTAGCCAATGAATATCATAAAAACGGGTATCGTGTATTTTCAATTGCACGCACAAAATTAAAAAAAACGTATTCTATAGAACAATTTACTTGCGATTTAAGTGCACCTGAAACTATTGAATCAACACTTCTCGAAATTTTCAAACAATTAAATGCTGAACAAACTGAAATTATTACCCTCATAAATAATGCAGGTGATTTAGGTGAAATTAATAGCTTAGATCAATTAAATGCAACTGCTATAAGTTATACTATTCAAGTCAATTTAGCAGCCCCTTTAGTGCTAAGTTCTTTATTTATAAAATTTACAAAAGGCTGGGCTGCAAAAAAGAAAATTATCAATATTTCTTCAGGCGCAGCAGTTAATCCTTATGGAAGTTGGGCTATGTACTGCGCCTCTAAAGCAGGATTAGATATGGTAACCAAAGTGATTTATAAAGAACAAAAAAGTATAAAAAATGGCGTGAAAGTAGTTTCAATTTATCCGGGAATTGTAGATACGAATATGCAAACCAAAATTAGAAATACTTCCAAAGATCAATTTAAATCAGTAAATAGGTTTATTAATTTCTTTGAAAAAGGAGAACTTTTTACACCTGAAAAAGTAGCAGAAATTATTTATAATCTAGACCGTTCTGGCGCTTTAAAAAAAGGTAAAATTATTGATATCAGAAAATTATAATTAAAAAAAGCTGTTTAAAGTGCATTGTAACATTTTCCAAATCTCCATTTAGAATAACGCAACTATTTCTTTTTAAACAGCTTCTCTTTTTATTTCTTTCTTTTTAATGGAGTACTAATAGTTAACTTTTTAGCATTTTCAACTTTTTGTTTCATCAAAGCAATATCAATAACTTCATTCATTTCCGATACATAATGAAATTTCAAACCTTTCAAATAGGATTGTTTAATTTCTTCAATATCTTTTTTATTTTCAATAGATAATATAATTTCTTTGATGTTGGCTCTCTTTGCCGCTAATATTTTCTCTTTAATACCTCCAACTGGCAATACTTTACCACGAAGTGTAATTTCTCCTGACATTGCTATTTTTGCCTTTACTTTTCGCTGGGTAAATACTGAAACTAACGATGTTAACATAGTAATACCTGCACTTGGCCCATCTTTTGGAGTTGCCCCTTCAGGAATGTGCATGTGTACTTTATAATCATCTAACAACCTAGAATCAATTCCAAATTCTTCAGAATTAGCTTTAATATATTCCAT
Organism: Lutibacter sp.; assembly: GCF_030692605.1. Taxonomy (GTDB): domain Bacteria; phylum Bacteroidota; class Bacteroidia; order Flavobacteriales; family Flavobacteriaceae; genus Lutibacter. Next base: position 9,591 of record NZ_JAUYUD010000045.1, on the reverse strand, counting down.
TGCTATGGTTGCCGATTCTTTCATTACATTACCAATATTCCCAGTAATTGTCAATCCTTTTCCTTTAGAAATAATGGTTTCGATAAATAAAATATCACCACCAACACTTGTCCAAGCTAAGCCTGTCACAACACCTGCTACATTGTTATTCTCATATTTATCACGCTCTAAATGTGAAGGTCCTAATACTTTATCAATAGTTTCAATAGAAATATTTGTGTCATATTCTTCATCCATTGCAATCGATTTTGCTGCAAATCGAACCATTTTTGCAATTTGCTTTTCTAAAGTTCTAACTCCAGATTCTCTAGTATGAGCAACTACAATTTTTTCAATTTGAGTCTTTCCCATTTGCAAATGTTCTTTGGTTAACCCATGTTCTTTTAGTTGTTTTGGAAGTAAGTGCCTTTTCGCAATTTCAATTTTTTCTTCAATGGTATATCCTGAAACATTTATAATTTCCATTCGATCTCGCAAGGCCCAAGGAATGGTTGATAAACTATTTGCAGTAGCAACAAACAGCACTTTAGATAAATCGTAATCTAACTCCAAAAAATTGTCGTAAAATGCCATATTTTGCTCTGGATCAAGCACTTCTAACATTGCAGAAGAAGGGTCACCATTGTGGCTAGAACTTGCCAACTTATCAATTTCGTCTAAAACGAAAACTGGATTTGAAGTTCCTGCTTTTTTAATATCTTTAATAATACGACCTGGCATTGCACCAATATATGTTTTTCTATGACCTCTAATTTCTGCCTCATCACGCAAACCACCTAAAGACATTCTTACATATTTCCTTCCCAAAGATTCAGCAATTGATTTTCCCAACGATGTTTTTCCAACACCTGGAGGACCGTATAAACAAATAATTGGAGACTTCATATCCCCCTTTATTTTTAAAACTGCTAAATGTTCAATAATACGTTCTTTTACTTTTTCTAAACCAAAATGATCTCGGTCTAATACTTTTTGAGCGTGTTTTAAATCGAATTTATCCTCAGAATATTCATTCCAAGGTAATTCCAATAATAAATCTAAATAATTACGTTGGATAGAATATTCAGACATTTGTGGATTCATACGCTGTAATCGACCCAATTCTTTGTCAAAAGTTGCTTTTACATCATCGTTCCATTTTTTTGAATGAGATTTCACACGCATTTCTTCCAATTCTTCATCATAAGAAACACCTCCCAATTCTTCTTGAATGGTTTTTAATTGCTGATTTAAATAATATTCACGTTGTTGCTGATCCATATCAGAACGTGTTTTTGACTGAATATCATTACGCAATTCCAATCGTTGCAATTCAATATCCATTTTTTTAAGTGTCAATAGTGCACGTTCTTTTAGATTATCTGTTTGCAATAATTGTTGTTTCTCTTCAACTTTTAGGTTCATGTTAGATGAAACAAAGTTGATTAAAAACGGACTGCTTTCAATATTTTTTATGGCAAAAGTTGCTTCAGAAGGTAAATTCGGATTTTCCCTAATAATTTTAATTGCCATTTCTTTAATTGAATCAACAATGGCTTCAAATTCAGGCTCTTTTTCATCTTTTCTATCTTCAATACATGCTTTAGTCGTTGCTTGAAAATAGGGTTTTTCTTGTACAAAATTTTCAATTTCAAAACGTTTCTTACCTTGAATAATTACTGTAGTATTTCCATCAGGCATTTTTAACATGCGTAAAATACGGGCAACAGTACCAACTCTATGAATATCGTTTACAGTAGGATCTTCAATTCCTTCATTTTTTTGTGAAACAACTCCAATTATTTTATTTCCTTTATAGGCATCTTTTATTAGCTGAATAGATTTATCTCTACCTGCAGTAATTGGTATGACAACTCCAGGGAATAAAACGGTATTGCGTAAAGGTAAAATTGGTAAAATATCTGGAACTTCTTCTCTATTAATTTCTTCCTCATCTTCAGGAGTCATTAACGGAATTAAATCAGCTTCATCGTCTAACATGTGTTGTAATGACAGATTGTCAAGTTTTAGGAATTTTGAATTGCTCATAATTTATATTGGGTCATTTTGTCACAAAGCTACATAGAATTAAGCCTATTAACTTTTACAAAATTTAATTATTTTATTGACTGTTAGTATTTTACTTAAACTTTTAACGTATTTACATTTAATAAATTTCAATAGTTATGCCAAATAAGTTAATTCTATCTAATAATTTTTTGATAAATTTAATCAAAAGTGTAACAGGTTTAAAATGTAATTGTCTTTTAATTAGAAATCGATTTTTGAAAATAGAAATTCAACATAATAACCAACTTATTGATCGTTGTAAAAAGGGAGATAAAACTGCTCAGTTTACAATATACAAGCAATATTATAAGGCGATGTACAACACGTCTTTTCGAATTGTTAATAATAGTTTTGAAGCCGAAGATGTTATGCAAGATTCATTTTTAGCAGCGTTTACAAAATTAGATTCGTTTAGTGGAAATGTATCTTTTGGGGCTTGGTTAAAAAGAATTGTAATTAATAACAGTTTAACAGCGCTTAAAAAAAATCACCGTATTGAAACTGTTCCACTTGAAATTGTCGACATAAAATCTGAAGTTAATGATGAACAGAACGATTATTGTTTATTAAGCTCACGCGATATTTTAAATTCAATTTCAAAACTTAAAAATAATTACAAAATAGCGCTAACCTTATATTTAATTGAAGGTTATGATTATGAAGAAATAGCTCAAATAATGAAAATGACGTATGAAAATAGTAGAACTACTGTTTCAAGAGCAAAAAATAAATTAAGACAACTTTTAACAACAACTTATGAACGATAATTTAGATATAATTTTAAAAAAATTAGAAAACCAATTTGATATTGAAGAACCAGCTATTGGTCATTTCAATAGGTTTGAAAAAAAACTAAATAATGCCCGCAATACTTCTAATAAAAAAGGTTTTAACAAATCTCCAATAATAGCAATTGCAGCCTCCCTACTCCTATTTATTGGTATTTGGATTGGAAAATCACTCTCCAATAATGGGTTAGAATTAGCCAATGTGTCTTCAAAAATGGAAGAAACTCAAAGTTATTTTACAGCTACCATTAAAAATGAACTTGAAACTATTGAAACAAAACGAAACAACGATACTGAACAATTAATTAATGATGCATTAATACAACTTCAAAAGCTCGAAACTCACTATTATAATCTTACCCTAGAGCTCCAAGAAAGCAGAAATGATAAGAGAATTATTTACGCAATGATTTCAAATTTTCAACAACGGATTGAATTATTGCAACAATTATTAATTCAAATTGAAAATGTTAAACAACTTAAAACACAAAACAATGTATAAATTATTACTACTTATTTTTCTTATACCAATAGCAATTACAGCTACAGACAAAAAAGGAAAATACACCAAAAACAAAGTTATTACTAAAGAATTTAAAGTGAATAGCAACGCTTTTTTAAATGTGACAAATAAATATGGAAATATTGATATTGTAACTTGGAATGAAAATTCCATAAGTATTAAAGTAAGTATTACCACAAATGGTGATAATGAAGAAAAAGTGAAGGATAAGTTAGATGAAATTACCGTTGACTTTAGTGGCAATTTAAACGAGGTTACTGCGAAAACTATTATTGAAAAAACAAGCAATTCTTGGAGCCTTTGGGGAAAAAATAACAATGTTAATATGGAGATTAACTATCAAATTAAAATGCCAATTACAAATAATGTAAATCTTAATAATGATTATGGAGGTATTAGTATTGATAAATTAGAAGGAAGTTCTAAAATTAATTGTGATTATGGAAAATTAAATATTGGCGAGTTACTAAGTTCTGATAACCAAATTAATATTGATTACACCAATAATTCAACTATTCAATATATGAAAGACGGATCCATAAATGCAGATTACTCCAAACTACACGTTGAAAAATCTGGAAAAATAAAATTAAATGCAGACTATTCGAATCTGTCATTTGGAATGATGATTGATTTATTTTATGACTGTGACTATGGCGACTTAAAAATTAAAAGTATTGGAAATTTAAAAGGCAATAGCAGTTATATGAACATTAATGTTGATAAATTAAGTGGATCTGGAGAATTTGGTATTGATTATGGCTCATTAAAAATAAACGAATTAAGTGATCACTTTAAGTTAATAAAAGTACAATCTTCATACTCTCATTTAAAATTTGGAATTAATAATAGCAATTCTTTCAATATTAATGCTACATTAAATTATGGAAGTATCAAAGGGGTAGATGGCTTCACTTTTAATAAAGAAATAAAAAATACTACTTCAAAATATTATGAAGGGTTCTACAATAAACAAAATTCAAATTCTCTTATATCAATTAAATCTGGTTATGGAAGTTTAACATTTACAACTAATTAAAAATTATACTCATGAAAATTTTAACAAGCCTATTTGTACTATTTATAGTAAGCACTTCATTAAATGCTCAAATATATTCAAAGAAAATAAAAGGAAATGGTATTATTATTACAAAAACTAGAACGATTACTGATTTTAATAAAATTAGTGTGGCTGGATCTTTTGATGTCAAACTCTTTAAAGGAACTGACAGAGTTATTACCATAAATACAGATGAAAATCTAATGGACTATATTATTACTGAAGTTAATGATGGAAGTCTAAAAATAAAAACTAAAGAAGGTTATGTTATAAACAGCAATAAAAAAATAACCATCACCATACCAATTGATATAATTGAGAAAGTTTCATTGGCTGGCTCAGGCAATATTTTCACTACTGATGTTATTTCTGTAACCGATTTAAAATTAAATTTAGCTGGCTCTGGCAATATGAATTTAAATGTTTCAGCAAAAAAAATAGCCACTACAATTGCTGGTTCAGGAAATATAAACTTAAACGGAAATTCTGATCATTTTTCTTGCAATATAGCTGGTTCGGGTAATTTAAATGCTCCTGATTTTATCGCTTCTATTGCAACCATTGAAATTGCAGGAAATGGAGATGTAAAAATAATGGTTACAAATGAAATTCATGCAAGTATAGCGGGCTCAGGAAACATAATTTATGCTGGAAATCCAAAAATCGTAAAAACAAAATCTATAGGATCAGGTTCTATTAGAAAGAAAAATTAAAGATTTATTTGCAAATAAAAAAGCCATTGAAATCAATGGCTTTTTATATATAATAAATTTTCTAGCTTATTTTTTACGAAACATAAAATAAAGACCAACCATAATTAAAGGTATACTTAATACTTGTCCTGTATTTAAATCTAAAAACCAATTTTCACCACCTTCAACTTGTTCTTCTTTAAAGAATTCTATTATAAATCGAACAGACCATAATAGGGTAAAAAATAGACCAAAAATGTATCCAGGTTGATTCTTTTTGTCTGTTTTCCAATAGGCAAAATATACAATTACAAAAATCACTGCATAACAAACTGCTTCGTACAATTGAGCTGGATGGCGAGGAAAATCTTCACCTAATTGTCTAAAAATAAAACCATAATCACCATTGGTAGGTTTCCCAATAATTTCAGAATTCATTAAATTACCAATTCTGACAAAAGCACCTCCAATTGCAACAGGCATTGTCATTCTATCTAAAATAAACAATACAGGCTTATTAAGCACTTTTTTACTGTAAAAATATAAGGCTGTTATAATTCCAATTACAGCTCCATGGCTAGCTAGACCTGCAAAACCCGTAAATTCAAATTTAGGTGAAAATTTAAATGGCAAAATTACTTCAAGCGGTTTTCTAAATAAAAATTCCGGATCATAAAATAAAAAATGACCTATTCGAGCTCCTAATAAAGTTGCAATTACTACATAGATAAATAAAGAGTCTAATTTTTCTAAGGGAATTTTTTCATTGATATAAACCTTTTTCATTAAATGCAAGCCAAGCATAAATGCAATTACAAACATTAAACTGTAATAGCGCAGTGCAAAGGAGCCAAATTTGATAATTTCTGGAGCTGGGTTCCAATCTATTTGAAGTAGTGTCATTTTAGGTAATTTATTTGTTTCTCTGTTTATTTGTATAAATAAACAATAATTTGTTACTATTTATATAAAAATGCTAGTCCTTTTCGTTGCTTTTAGGCACTGGGTCATACCCACTGCCTCCCCAAGGATGACAACTTCCAATCCGTTTTAACCCCATCCAACCGCCTTTAAACAGTCCATGAATTTTTAAGGCATCTAACATATAATGAGAACATGTTGGTGAATACCTACAACTGGAAGGAATAATTGGCGAAATAGCCGCTTGGTAGAACCGAACAAACCAAATAAATGGCACAGCAATTATTTTAGTGAATTTTCCCATATTAATTTACTGAAAATGTTGTTCCATCTTTTCCGTCTTTTAACTGAATTCCTAAGGATGCTAATTCGTCTCTAATTTCATCTGATAAAGCCCAATTTTTATTATCTCGAGCTTTATTTCTCATTTTAATTAGCATTTCAACAACACCAGCTATCTTTTCTGAAGAGTCACTTTGTAAATCGTTTTGTAATCCTAAAACATCATACACAAAAGAATGAATAGTTGTTTTAAATTCATTTAAATCTAATTGGGTAATGGTTTCTTTTTTATCAACTAATAAGTTCACATATTTTGCTGCTTCAAACAAATTCGCAATTAAAATAGGACTGTTAAAATCGTCGTTTAAAGAATCATAACATTTTTGTTTCCAGTCACTTATGTTTAAAGAAGAAGTTTGAGATGTTGCAACACTATCCAATTTATTAAATGCTTCCATCATTTTTATAAATCCTCTTTCCGAAGCTTCTAATCCTGCACCGGTAAAATCTAACACACTTCTATAATGTGCTTGCAACATAAAAAATCTAGTTGCACTTGGTGTAAATGCTTTACTTAAAATGGTATTTTCCCCAGAAAATATTTCATTAGGTAAAATGTAATTACCAGTTGATTTAGCCATTTTTTGACCATTTAAAATCAACATATTTGCGTGCATCCAATAATTAACTGGCTTCACATTATTTTTAACTTTTGACTGTGCAATTTCACATTCGTGGTGAGGAAATTTTAAATCCAAACCACCTCCGTGAATATCAAATGTTTCACCTAAATATTTAGTACTCATAGCGGTACATTCTAAATGCCAACCTGGGAAACCAACTCCCCAAGGTGAAGGCCATCGCATAATATGACGTTCATCTGCTTTTTTCCAAAGCGCAAAGTCTTGTGGGTTTTTCTTTTCCGATTGCCCGTCTAACTCTCTTGTATTATGAATTGAATCTTCAATATTTCTACCTGAAAGAATTCCATAATGTTCAGTTTCATTATATTTTAAAACATCAAAGTAAACAGAACCATTTATTTCATAAGCCAACCCTTTTTCTAAAATATCTTTTATTATTTCAATTTGTTCAACAATATGACCTGTTGCCGTTGGCTCAATACTCGGTGGTAAATTATTGATAGTTTGCAGCGTTTGGTGAAAATCAACCGTATATCGTTGAACTATTTCCATGGGCTCAATCTGCTCTAATCTAGCTTTTTTAGCTATTCTATCTTCACCTTCATCAGCATCATTTTCTAAATGCCCAGCATCAGTTATATTACGAACATAACGCACTTTATAACCTAAGTGTTTTAAATAACGAAAAACCAAATCAAAAGACATAAATGTTCTTACATTTCCTAAATGAACATTGCTGTAAACGGTTGGACCACAAACATACATTCCAACATTTCCTTCAACAATTGGTTTAAAATCTTCTTTAGTTTTACTTAAAGAATTGTATATTTTGAGCTGATTTGTTTTGTATAATTCCATTAAAAGGTTCTTGAATTTAAGGTGTAAAGATACTAACAAATCCCAAATTGAAAAATTTTATACTAATTCTTAATTTTAATGATACACTAATCGTTAAATATTGAAAATTTAATTTCAACTTAGGTTCTTCAAAAAGCAATTAATACAATAAATCGGTCGTTTAATTTAATTCACAAAAAATATTTTAAATTTGCAAACTCTATTTGGTAAATTTTGGGTTTAAAATTGTTTAAAAAAAGTCAATTAAAGCTATGGAAATAATACTTAAACTAAGAAAATAATGAAATACCAATTTACAATTGTTGTGCCTGTTTATAACGAGGAAGATAATTTAAAACGTGTTGAAAAGGAACTTTCTAACTATATTAAAATAGCTATAAAAAAAACTAAAATTCTTTTTGTTAATGACGGAAGTAAAGACAATAGTCAAAAATTAATTGAAGAAATTTGTCTTCAAAATCCTGATTTTACTTTTATTGAATTTCAATATAATTGTGGCTTAAGTGCGGCAATTGCTGCTGGTTTTAAACATACAGACACAGAATTAGTTGGCTATATTGACTCCGATTTGCAAACTGCTCCCGAAGATTTTAATTTATTATTAGCTGAAATAGAAGAATATGATTTAGTAACTGGCGTACGTTCAAATAGACAAGATTCATTTGTAAAAAACATGTCGTCTACTATTGCAAATGGTATTCGACGAGCTTTCACTAATGATGGAATGGATGACACTGGTTGCCCGCTTAAAGTTATAAAAACCGAATATGCTAAAAACATTCCTATGTTTAAAGGGTTACATCGTTTTTTACCTGCCATGATTTTATTACAAAACGGCAAAATAAAACAAATTCCTGTGCAACATTTTCCCAGAATTGCAGGAGAAGCAAAGTATGGATTATGGAATCGCCTTTTGGGTCCATTATTAGACTGTTTTGCCTATTTATGGATGAAAAAAAAATATTTAAATTACCAAATATCTAAAAAAGGTTAATGAATACTTGGCTTATATATGGCATTGGTTTTTTAGGGCAATTTTTTTTCTTTATAAGATCTATGTATCAATGGTTTATTTCAGAAAAAAACAAAAAAGTAATTACTCCTTCTATTTTTTGGAAATTTAGTCTATTAGCCTCTTTTTTACTATTTATTTATGGTTATCTAAGACACGATTTTGCAATTATGCTTGGTCAAACACTTACCTATTTTATTTACATTCGGAATCTTCAACTGCAAGGTGAATGGAAAAAAATACATCGAATTTTACGTGGCTTTTTACTAATTTTTCCATTGTTTATTGTAATTTATTACTTCAATAATAACACTTACGATTTAAACAATTTATTACAAAATAAATCCATTCCGTTTTGGTTATTAATTTGGGGAATTGTTGCTCAAATTATATTTACATTTCGGTTTATTTATCAATGGATTTATTCTGAAAAAAATAAAAAATCTTCTTTACCCTTCGGATTTTGGATTTTAAGCTTTCTTGGCTCTTCAATGATTTTGGCATATGCCATTTATAGGAAAGACCCTGTACTTTTTATTGGTCATATTTTTGGTGCAATAATCTATATTAGAAATATTATGATTTCTAGAAAAGAAATATAATATATTACATATTATTAAGTTTACCCGTTGTGCATTTATAAAAACAGGAATAAAAGTTGTTCATTGACTATATAAAGTCGTATATTTATTTGTATATCAAGCAATTAAATATATGAACAACTTTAAATCAAATTACGACAAAATTTTAGAAATATTAAAA
>NZ_JAUYUD010000043.1 GCF_030692605.1 Lutibacter sp. | reverse complement strand
AACAGGGATACTTTTTTATTCATAACTATATTTATTTATAACAATTATTAATCAGATATATTGAAATTTTGTGTGATATATTGGTTTGGAAGAAAGTAGTTTATTCGATTTGTCGTGTTTCATAATAAAGGCTAACGGATTAGAATATGAAAAGATGGCATTAGTATATAAAATTTTCATATTTTTTGATAGTAAACTTAGGAATTATAAACGGAATATGAACAACAATGTAGCCATTTTTTTATATGCGTTGTTAGCAAACAGGATTAGCAGTTGGTTTCTAAATTAATCCGCCAACTAAAAACGTTATTTTATTTTGAGCGTTGGCTAATTGCTTTGCAAAAGCAAAACTCTGCGGAATTATTTTAAAAAAGATTTTTAAAAAGATTCAAAAAGATTTCCGATTAGATTGAACAAATTATAAATTTTAAATATAAACATTATGAAAACATTAAAACTTTTTTTTTCAAGTACTAAATTACTTTTTATTAATAAAAATCAATATTCATTAGTACAAATACTTTTCTATTGCCTGTTAGGTTTTGGATTTGCATTATTTATCGGTTGGTTTAAATAGATAATCTAAAAATAAAATATAAATTAATGTAATTGTAAATAATATATAATAAGTAAACCCAAAACTATGATTTTCTAAAAATGATTCATTTAATTTACAATCACAATCAAGCAAAGTTTTATAAATTTCTGAATCGTATTTTAATGCAGACATATCCCACATAAAAAATGACATAATAAATATAAATAAGATAATGATAAACGGTAATGATAATTTTTCAAATTTTTCATACTTTTTATGTGCTAAAAAAGCAATTCCAGTATATAAAGCTATAATTATTGGTATTAATATTTCTAATTTCATATAGATTAATTTTATATTAAAATTTAAAAAGAAGGGGGAAAAATAAAAGGTTTATTAGTTCAATTATTCTGTTTTAGATGTCGGGCTAATATTTTTGCTAACGTGTTATATCATTTAAAAACATACTGTTTATCACTTTTTTTATCTGGATAAACGCATGTTTAGGTTTTGTTTATCCATTTCATAAAATTTGTTTTTGGAATATTTAGCAATTTTTAAATAACATTCTCAAATTTAATTAAATATTTGACACATTAAGTACTAATAGTCAATAATTCACTAAATTTTAAGTATAGCGTTTTCATAGGCGCTACTTTTTCATAGCAATTTTTACCCACCTCTCGAAGAAGTGGGTTTTTTGTTTACTGAGAATTGGAATTAAAAGAAGAAAAAGAAGTTATAATAGTGTAAAAAAGGGAGAGAATTTTAAATTGAGTCTATAAATATCAGTAAATTAATTGATTATGGTCCTTGGTTCGAGTCCAAGAGGGGGAGCAAAACAAAGACTTACAAGCAATTGTAACGCTTTTTTGTTTTTAAGAAAGTACTAAAGGTTCCAAGACAATTCGTTTTGGAACCTTTTTTTATGCACAAGGTTTGCGCAAGGTTTTGGTTGAAATTCTTAGAGGAAGGAAAGATTAAAAAAAGTCTACTTTAGTGTTGTCTTACAAATGAGGATATTACAAAGCAAAAGCACACAGGCCTACACAAAAAAAGTAAACTTATTTCAGGACGAGAAAAAAAATATAAATCTATAAAATTTTAACAACTATAATACCTATCACAACACAAGTTAATGCAATAAGTGCAATTGGTTTCATATGAACTTTAATTAAACTTTTTATTTTTTCTCCAATTTTTATTGTTAAGAATGCCAACCCGTAAAATGCAAGAATCTTACTAACATACGTTGTTAAAGAAAAGGCAATAAAATCCTGAGTTCAATAACTTAACGCAACAAATCTAAATTTATAGATTTGTTATATGATACGTAAAAAGAATAGTCGGCTTACTCACAAAGAAAGAGTGCAAATTGAGACACTTTTAAACGAAAATAAGTCAAAAGCTTACA
>NZ_JAUYUD010000040.1 GCF_030692605.1 Lutibacter sp. | reverse complement strand
TCTGCTTTGAAACTAATAAACATGAATAATGTTTCTCTAATACTAATTTTACACATTCAAGTTTAAATGTGTAATCATATTTCACTTTTCTTTCCATAAAAATACCCCCAAATAGTGTCTAACTTTTTGGGGGCAGTCTACATTTAGTCTGGTTTTTTTAAACATTTAGAAACGTTTTATTTTTTTAAAGTTCTCATATAATTTACAACTAACCAACGGTCTTCATCATTTGGCATTTTTTTTGTATACTCAGGCATATCATCTCTACCGGTTGTTGTTTTATAGAATAATTCACCATCTGTTTGTTTTTGAAAAACTGCAGAAGTAAAATCTCCTAAATCACCTTTCATTTCAGCTGCTTTTGGTCCATCGCCTTCACCTTTAGCACCATGACAAGATTTACAATGTTTGGTATACAATGATTTTCCAATAGCTGCATCTGTTTTTGCATCGACAGGATTTTTCATAGTTACATACTTAGCAGGAACCACCCATTTTTTTTGTACAAATGTTCCGAATGAGAATAGTGTAAAAGACACTATGGCTAAAATTGTTAAATTTTTAATTGCTTTCATTTTTTTGAATTTTACGATTTTGTTATTTTAAATAAATTTCTGATTAAATATATAATTAATCCCCATATTCCAAATATCAGTAAATTTGGAAAGATTAGCAAGAATAATGGAGTTTTATTTCTCGGAGACCACATTGTTCTTTCATCAAAAGTGGACTCGTCTACAATTTGTTTTCCAATGGGTGCAGTTATAATAGATTTGATAGTGCCATACTCTTCACTTTCATTTAAAACCACTTCAATAGTTAATTCTCCATTTAATCCTGGGATACCTTGATCTATAGGAACAATTACTGTACCACTTTCATCTGTAATGTTAAATTCTTCACCCATTTTTAAAGGTTTGAACATTCTTTGAATTTGTACATCTAAATAGGCTTCAATAATTGGTAAACCTGTTACTGGATCTGTAAGGGTTGCGGTTACATAATTAATACTATCTTCATTATATAGACTCGCCTTAATTTCTGCATCTTTAAAGCTTACATATTCAGTTGTTTCTTCAAATTGTTTGTTTCCTAAAAAATCAATACTGATATTATAAATATTTTCAGCATCTGCTTTTAAGGATTTGATGTTTTTAACTGAAAATCTACCTTTACCTGATGTATTGGTGGTTATTTTTCCAAGTTTAATTCGTTCATCATCAATATCGTTAAAAAAGAATAAATCAATATTTGAAACCTTTACAAATTGCTTGTCAATTTTAGAGGTAGCTTTAACATCGAAATAAAGATCACCTCCCATTATTTTTACATATTGAATGGTTAATCCAACTGAATTTTTTTCTATTTCTTCTTCTTCTTCTTCTTGAGCATGCACACTAATACCACTTATGAAGGTGATAAATAATAGAGAAAAATATACGAAACGCATTTTTAATAAACTTCTCATGACTTTGTATTTTTTTCGGTTTCTAATAGTTCTTGTTCATCTGCAGTTCTTTGAATAGGTATTACAGGTACAAACCGCACTAATAATGTAATTATAAGTAAGGCAGCAGCTAAAGTGGCTGAGGTAATAAGCCATTCGTGTAAACTTGGAAAATAATGATGCCATGATTCTGGAACACCTTGTATTGGCAAAAATGGGTGTAATAATGTTGGTGTAACAATTATATAACGTTTCCACCAAGAAGCCAATACCACGATTAAACCAATGACAAACATTGCTTTTGGTTGCCTTCCTTTTTTAAATAACAAAACTATTATTGGTATAATTAGACCACCAATGGTTACCATCCAAAATAGAAAAGAATAATGCCCAGTAAAAAGTGTGTCTAAATGGGTCATTTCGCCTTTTTTAGCTGTAAATAATGGCATTAAATATTCATTTATATTAAAATACAAGTATACTAAACAAGCCAAAACCAATAATTTACCAAGCTTATCAAAATGAAATTCAGTAATATAGTTTTCTAATTTTTTTACTTTTCTAACCACACAAATTACAGTAATTAAAGCACCAACTCCAGCAACAAATGCTCCTGAAATAAAGTAAGGTGCAAAATTTGTACTATCCCAACCAATTCTATATGTACTTGAAAATAACCAAGCATCAATAGTTTGAAGAATCAAAGCAACAGGAAGTATTAAAATTGCAATAATTTTAATAGATTTTGTTTGAATCGCTTTTTGAGCTTTGCTTCCTTTCCAGTTTAACGATAATTTTCCGTACCATTTACTTGCGGTAGGGTTTGTTTCTTTATAATGGTTTTTAAGAATAGCAAAATCTGGCAGTAATGGAAAATAAAGCAATAAAGCACTTATTGCTAAAAACGTAGGAATAATAATTACATCCCAAGTAATAGGAGATTGAATTCTTGCATGAATAAATAGATTTAATAATCTATCTGGTCTGGCCATATCTATCATAATGGTTACCCCAGCCATTGCAATTGCAGCAAAGGTTATAATTTCAGCTATTCTAACAATAGGTGTCCTCCAGGCGTTATTTGTTAATCTTAAAATTGCAACTGCAACTGCACCTACAAAACTGGTGGCAACAAAGAATACGAAATTGGAAATATAAATCCCCCAAAGGGCATAATCTCGCATATTAGTTACTACTTGTCCTTTTATTAATTGATCTATATACGCAATAATTCCAATAATAATTATTACAATTAAAAAGCTAGTCCATATTACGCCTTTCTTTCCAAATTTCTTTGGAGCTAAGTCGTTCAATAAAGTATCGTATTTATTCATGATTATTCAGGTTTTTCAACAGATTGAAATTCAGTAAAATGTTCTAATCCTTCTTCAAAATCTACCAATCTGTCAGTAGGAGGTAAGTAATAAACACTAGGCTCTGTGCCTAATCCTTCCATAATTCTGTATCCAGCTTTATTTTTTAATAATTGACTAAATCTAAATGTTTCGTCACCATTTGTTACTGTATCTTCATACTTGTCTCCAAAATAAAACACACCATTTGGACAAGCCGTTACACAATGTGGTAATTCACCTTCTGCAATGGAATGTGGACAAAAATCACATTTATCTACAGTTCCCTTTATACTTGGAAATCCAGTGTGTTCAGGAGAGTAGGCTGATTTACCTTCCATATCCATAGTCATTGTAATTTCACCTTGATTTGGCTCACTCCAATTAAATACTCGAGTAGAATATGGACAAGCAGCCATACAGAATCTACATCCAATACAACGTTCGTTGTCAATTAATACCAAACCATCTCTTCTTTTAAAAGTAGCATCTACAGGGCAAACTGTAACGCAAGCAGGTTGATCACAATGTTGACATAAAGTAGGCATCCAGTAGGGTGCAGTTTCTTTTGATTCCTGCATTTTATAAACCTTTAACCAAGCGTTATCTCCAGTAATGTAATGGTTTTTATTGCAAGAAACTTGACATTTTAATGCATTTTTACATTTAGCCAAATCAACTACCATCACAAATTTTCTGTTTGGCATTCCTTCTCTTACATTGTATGCTTCCTCATGTTCGTGTTTAGGAGCGGCTTCAATTACCGATGCTGAATCTACTTGAATGATAGTTCCATCAGTGGTCATTAATTCCATGGTGTCAGTTGCTGCGCTATCTTCTTGAGCCGTAAGTTTAGAGGCTAAATTTGCCAAAACTACACTTCCAATAGCGGTAGCAGCTCCTATTTTTAAGCCGTTATTTAAAAATTTACGGCGTGAATTTTCATTGTTGTTTTCCATAATTATAATAATAGAATAAAATTATAGTTTTCTTCCTAGCCAAGTTAAAAAAGACTGGTTTGAAACATTTTTTTCGATGATTTTTGCGTTATTAACAACACTTTTTTTAACTCGTACAGCAGTACCGTCTGGCTTTAAAAGCGTTTGATACTCTTCTTCTTCTTCTTCTTCTTCCTCTTCTGAATTGAGTAAAGAATGAGGTACAGGTTGTCCAAATCCAATGAGAGGAATTAATAAACTACCTCCTAAAATTGGTAAAATGCCTCTTCTAGAAATATTAGATTGGTTTAATGGTTTTTGTTCAGTTTTCATTTTCTAGTTGGTGGTTTTAGGTATTAATTTTTTTAGTTAAATACGTTAACAAGGGCTAAAGGTAATTATTAAAACACTGAATATTTATGATTTTTGTCAGCATTGAAAATTTATAAAATGCTAAAAATCAACTATATAAATATTATTTTAAAATTAAAACTTAAATTAATGTTATTTATGTTACATAAAAAAAGCGGTAGCCAAATTTTTAGGTTTGATTACCGCTAGGTTAGTTTTTATAAAGCTTTATTAAAAGTTATAAACTCTTGTGATGTTAAAACCAATTAAAAAATCTCCATTTAAGAAATCGTTACCATTAAACATGATGTTTTTTTGTGGAACGATTGCATTGTAATTTGTTGCAAAAATTTGGAAAGCATGTGCTGATGTAGAAAATTCTACTCCAACACTAACTCCTGGATGTGGATTATCTAGTAAAAATTTAGTGATTGGTTGTGTATAATCTACCAAAATTGCTGTTTGTGGACTAATTTTATATCTTCCTCCAAAAGCAACTGCAATCATATCATTTCTCATGGTGTTTTTAACCACGTTGTAATGAGAAACACTTGGTGCAACTTGTAATGATAAATTTGGACTAAATTTTCTCGAAATAATTAATTGATGAAAATTTGAGTAACGGTCTTGAACGTAGTTAAAATTTTCTTTTGTTCTTGCATCAACAGTAAAATTACCATAATAAGTAACATTTACAGGCATTTTATTAGATTGAGTTTGTCTTAATAAGGCAACTTTCCAGTTAAAATCTTGCAATCTATCAAATTTTGTAGTTCCGTATCCAATAGTTAATCTTTCATGGATTGAATAGGATAATCCAATTCTTATATTAGAAGGAGCCCAAAAACCGGCTAAATCATTTTCTCCACCATTAACTAAACCAAATCGATGACCCATTTGAACTTCTAAAGCATTTTTTGAAAACAAAACATCGGTTGGATTGTCTATAATGTAAGAACTTTCAAATGCTGGTCTTTCTAATTTTTCTTTTACAACTTCTTGTTCTACAGTTTCTTCTGTAACTTCTTCTTGAGAAAAAGCTATAAAAGGGAAAACTAATAAAACAAAAAATATTTTTATATAATTTTTCATATTTAACATTTTATGGTTTAATTATTTTTGGCTCCCTGGTTTATCCAAGTTTTAACTAAATCTATTTTAGATTGTGGCCATTTAGAACCTGGAGGCATTAAAGAAATACCGCCTGTACCTAGTAAAGATTTATATAAAACGCTATTGTTTGCGTCACCTGCAATAACATAGCCGTTTAATAGGTTAGTATATGAATTTATGTTTAGGGTTGGCTTTATGCTTCCGTGGCAGCCAGTACATTGACTCCATAAAGGAACAATATCTGTAGCATAAGAAACTTCTGTTGTACCCCCCCCATTTCCATTGTCAATAATCACTTCATCTTGAATAGCATCATAGTAACACGAATTCATAAACAATCCTAAACTAATGATGAGAAAATATTTAAATAAATGTTTCATATTTAAGTTTTTAAAATTTATAATCTCTTGTTGAAGTAAAAGTGTTGCTTAGGTTTTTAACCACACTTTTTACTAAAAGATTATTTTACTATTTTCATTGTTTTAAAATTGCTCATACCATGTGCAATTGCAGAATTGTTAAAGATAGCCATACCAAAAGACATTTCTTCTCCAGGTACAAAAATCGCATCAAATGGATCTCCAGAATTTAATTTACGTTTGATTTCAATTTGCCATCCAGAACCAGTATGTTTTGCTCTAACTTGAGTGTCAGATCTTCCATCGGCACCTGCTCCACCTGCATTAACTGTAACACTTGGGAAACGTTTTTTACCAAAACCTTTAGAATAAGCAACTAAGTCAGTATTAGGATCAATTGTTGAACCGTCAGATAATTTTAAAACACCATCTACAGAAACACCAGTTACCGTTTGAGCTGCACCTGAAGTTAACTCAGCAGTTGTAATCCAATAGTAATTAGATTGTCCTTTTTTAACCCATTTTGGTCCTTTTTTACCAGTAACTGCATCTGTAAATACAGGAGAGTCATCATACATTTTAATACCTGCATCAGATTTTCTTCCATTTGCATCAGCAGTTCCAGCTTTAGCATCAGTAGTTACATAACCATCATCTACAGATTTAGATAATTCGTTTCTGTTACGTTTCCAATGCCATAAATCTGCTAATTCACCAGCATTTTTCATATAATGTCTTGTAGATTTGCTTCCAGCAGCAGTACCTGTTAAACCACCATGGCACGTAACTGTACAAGTTCCTGCTTTAAAACCAGCTGGTTCTTGCCCGTTAACTTTAATAGGGAACATAAATCCAAATTTATCTTCATAATACTTATCGTTTTTATGATTTGCATATTTGTTTTCTTGTTGCCAAGTTTTTGATGCTGGATCAAAATAGAAAGATTCACGATCTTTACTGTCAGCTTCATCTTCATACTCCAATAATAAGTATAAATACTCACCATCGTGTCCACCTCTTAAAGAGTACTTATAGCTTTCTCCTGTATAAGGATCAAATAAATCAGATGGCTCTAACGATAAGTTTCCGTTACTAGATTTATTTAAGGGAACTGTTTTTGCTCCTGCAGCTGAAACAGTAGCAGCACTTAATAAAGGACGCGCTTTGCTCCACATTTCATCTATGTCACCATCAAAATTTGGTGCCTTAGCAAATTTTGCTACTAATAATTCTTCTGTACTAGAACCTACACCAGGATCTCCTCCAACATTGGGAGCATCATCGTGTGTACAACTTGCCACTGCAACTAGTGCTACAGCGGATAATATTAATTTAATATTAATTGTTTTCATTATTTAATCAATTTATTTATTCAATTTATTTAATTTATTTAATTTATTTAATTTATTCAATTTATTTATTTATTCAATTTATGAAATATTAATATCTAATTACGATTGAATAAGAATAGCTGTTAAAATTAAAGGAGCATTTTACAGTGCTCCTTTAATTTTAGTTGTTTTATGGTAATAATTTAAGTGCTGCAATAGAGTTTGCCAACAATGCATTTGCATATTTTGGATTATGCAAGCCATAGGTATGATCATAATAAAGAACTCTATAATTCCAAACAGCTTTAGACACAACATCTTTTAAATTATTTCTATCTGTTTGTCCAGAAGGAATAACTAAAGCACCCTCTGCATCGATAGTGAATTTAGGAGCAACTCTGTTTATTTGAATTGCTAGGTCTTTCATTAAGTTTTTAATCTTAGTTTGGCCTCCATTTATGTTATAGTCAACAACTCCAGCTTGTGTATGACATTTTTTACAATTGTCTAAATTTGGTTTAAATGTGTGGTTTCCACTTTTATTATCACTAGTGGCTTTACCCATATGGCAACTTATACAAGAAGCTCCTTTATGAACACTTTGCCCTTTTGCAGGATATGCTACCGTTCCAGCAATTTCGTGCATATACATACCACCTAGAAATAAAATAGATTGAGTACCATAGTGTGGTCCTGGTCTTGAAGTAATAAGGTTTACAGTGGCATCTGCATTTGTAGTAATTTGAGTTCTATATGGATCTCTTGGTTGGTGACATTGTACGCACATATTACTATTACCTCCAAGGTCAATAAAATCAGCTACACCACTTACCCATTGTTCTGTTAGTTGAATAGGGCCTTTTTTAGCTCTTAAAGCTACATCGGTTCCGCTAACGGCAGCACCAGCAGATTCGTGACCACCTGAATGACAAGTTGTACATCCAATCCCAGTTCTAGTTGATTCAGGAATAGTTGCAAAAGCAACTCTAAAATTTCCATTTCCACCATTTACGTTTAAAGTGTGTTTATACCCTTCTAATGAGTGACAACTAGCGCAATAAGTTGTTCCTCTCAACATTGAACCATTTTTAGGTGTCATTGCAAAAGTTGCTGGTTGCACTACTTTGAAACTATCATTATGGCATTGTAAACATACGTTACCACCATCAGCTCCGTTTAATCCGTTAGTACCATTAGCACCATTTACTCCATCAATTCCAGCTAATCCTTGTGATCCAGCGATAGGTTCGCTAGTACATTGTACGAACATAAAACTTGAAGCAATAAGCATCAATAAAGTTATTAATTTTAAGTTTTTCATAATATTAGATATTTGTTTGTTTTAATTTTGAATAAATTTAGGTACTATAACAAATAAATAATATGATTTAAGTCATACTTTTTGACATTTTAAAAAATTGATAATCAACGTTTTAAACTCTATTTAGAATCATTTTAAGTTATTTCGGTTATTTTTTAAGCAATTTATGTTACAGAGTTGTGTATTTTTTGTTACAAACCTTCTTGTTTTTGAAAAGAATTGAGATGTTTTAGCCCCATGATACATATACTATGTTATTTGTTCGTGTTATTAACCTAGCGGTAATATATTCATAAAAAAGTTGTATATTTGTCCTATGGAAAAAGAAGATTTTAGGACAGTTGATGATACGATTAGAAGTTCGTATCGAAAAAAGGCAATTGCCTTAATAAAGAAAGGCGTAAAA
>NZ_JAUYUD010000038.1 GCF_030692605.1 Lutibacter sp. | reverse complement strand
GTGCAGTAAAACGAAACAAAAAATGTATCGAGAACCGTTTTTAACTATCATTTTTCTGTTCTCGATACAATTTTCTATCGAAAATCACTCGAAGTGACGAAAAATCATCGTTAAAAATTAATTGCACCCAACGCGTTATTTTTATTGAGTTTGTATTTAAACACTTCAAATGTAATTTTTATTTTGGGTTCTAATAGTTGTTTATGGGTTGTTTTTTAAATAAAGATACACCGGAAAGTAATCGCTAAAACCACCTTGATACCATTTTCCAATATAAGTTCTAAAAAAAGTTATTGTGTGAAGGTTATTAAATTTAACTTCTTTTTTAAAGAATGAAAGTATAAGTATTGTTTTAGGGGTGATAATTATCATCAAAAAAATGTTTTATTTTTTCTATTTTGGCAAAAAGCATTCCTAATTAATTCTAAATATTTAATTTTATGAATTATACTAGACCCCAATTAAAACAATATTTTTGTTTTATTAGTATGCTTATTTTTTTCAATATATTATTTAGTCAAGGATATAAAGATAAAAAATTAATTAAGCTAAGTGCCTCAAAAACTGACACTTTAAAAATTCAATTGCTAATTGATAAGGGAGACACTTATTTCCCAACCCATCCAGATACTGCCTATTTTTATTACAAACAAGCCTTAATTTTATCAAAAAAAACAAATTATAAAAAAAGTGAAGCAAATAGTTTATTGCGTATTGGCACATATTTAAATTATAAACAATCATTTAAAGAATCTTTAGAGTATTTTTTAAAGGCGATAAGTATTTATGAGTCAATTAAAGATGAACAAGGAGTTGCAAATGGTTATTATTATATTGGTGATAGTTTTGCATACATAAATTCATATGGCAAATCTTTTGAATATTATTTTAAAGCTTTTGAAATTTATGAAAAAATAAATGATAAGAGTGGTATGGCTGATGTAAATACGAGATTTGGAACTATAAATTATGATCAGAATAACTATACAAAAGCGCATAGCTATTACAGAAAAGCTCTTGAAAATTACGAGGAGTTAAATGATAAAAAAGGGCTTATAGTAACTTATATTAATATTGGAAATGTTATTGCTGACCAGGGGAGATTGGATGATGGCGTAATGTACTATCATAAATCAATTAAGCTAGCAGAAGAACTAAATGACGTTGAAGGGATTGCAATTAACTATACAAATATTGGTGATTGCTATTTAGTTAAAGGAGATTATGAAATGGCATTGGAGTATTTTAATAAATCACTTAAATTAACAGAACAATTTGAATATAAAACTTTAGACCCTATAAATTATGTAAATATTGCCGAAACATATTTAGAATTAAAAGACTATAAGAAAACCATTTTATATGCCAATAAAAGTTTAGAAAGTTCAAAACTTGTTTCTTGGAAATACAAAGAATACCATAATTATGATTTTTTAAGTAAAGCTTATGCAAAATTAGGAGATTATAAAAAAGCATATGAAAACCAAAAAATATTTAGGAAATATTCCGACAGTATTTCTAATATAAAAATAGTTGAACAATTAACAAAATTAGAGGTTTTGTATGAGCTTGAAAACCAAGTAAAAGAAATTAGTTTACTAGAGAAAAAAGAAGAACTCAACAACTTAAAAATCAAAAGTCAAAAATCATTGAACAACATACTTGTTGTAGCTACAGTTATATTGCTTCTGCTATTTATATTACTTAACATTCAACGAAAAAGTAAAAATAAGGCCTATAAATTATTAGCCATCTCAAAAGAAAAAGCGTTAGAAAGCGACCGCTTAAAGTCTGCTTTTTTGGCAAATATGAGTCATGAAATTAGAACCCCAATGAATGCCATTATGGGCTTTTCAGAATTTTTACAAGACCCAGATATAGGAGTTGAAAAACGACTTAAATTTGTAGATATCATTCGTAAATCTGGAACCCGTTTGATGAATATTATTAATGATATTATTGATATTTCTAAAATAGAATCGAACCAATTAAAAATTGATTTAAAAGAAATTGATATTACCAATACATTAAAGGATATTGTTGAAATTCAGAAAAAAACAAATCAGTTATTATTGAATAAAAACGTTACGTTAAAATTTAATAATAAAGACACAATTAGTATAAAAACCGACAAAGATCGTTTTACCCAAATTGTAAATAACCTACTAATTAACGCTATTAAATTTACCGATAAAGGCTCAGTTGAAATTGGTTATGAATCTAAAAACATAGATAATCTTCCATTTATAGAGTTCTATGTAAAAGATACCGGTTGCGGTATTCCAAAAGATAAGCATCACTTAATTTTTGAACGGTTTTCACATGCTGGCGAAAATGATTATAAGCAAGGTAATGGAATTGGTCTAAGTATCTGTAAAGGTTTAGTGAAATTGTTACATGGAGAAATATGGTTTACATCATCTGAAGGTGTTGGGTCAACTTTTTATTTTACACTTCCTAATTAAAGATTTCGTTTTTTAGAATACGAATAAACTTATTTGTATTTTTGCAACATGATTGATCAAATAAAAGTTACCTCAGAAGAGGCCGTTTTAATAGGTGTTGTTACTCAAAACCAAAACGAAGAAAAATCTAATGAATATTTAGATGAATTAGAATTTTTAACGTTAACTGCTGGTGGAGTAGCGGTAAAACGTTTTGTTCAAAAAATGGAAAGTCCAAATCCTAAAACTTTTATTGGTAAAGGAAAATTAGAGGAGGTTAAGGCATATATAGATGCAAACAATATTCAAACAGCCATTTTTGACGATGAACTTTCTTCAGGTCAATTGCGTAATATAGAAAAGGTATTGAACTGCAAAGTGCTAGATAGAACTAATTTAATACTCGATATTTTTGCTTCTCGTGCTCAAACAAGTTACGCTCGCACACAAGTAGAATTGGCGCAATGTCAATATTTATTACCTCGTTTAACTCGTCTTTGGACACATTTAGAGCGTCAAAAAGGGGGAATTGGGTTGCGTGGTCCTGGAGAAACAGAAATAGAAACCGATAGACGAATAATCCGTGATAAAATTGTTTTACTAAAAGAAAAATTAAAAACAATTGATAAACAAATGGCTGTGCAACGAAAAAACCGTGGAAATATGGTGCGTGTTGCATTGGTGGGCTATACAAATGTTGGGAAATCTACATTAATGAATGTGGTGAGTAAAAGTGATGTTTTTGCTGAAAATAAATTATTTGCAACTTTAGATACTACTGTTCGAAAAGTGGTAATTAAAAACATTCCTTTTTTATTAACTGATACCGTTGGGTTTATAAGAAAATTACCAACCCAATTAGTAGAATCGTTTAAATCTACGTTAGACGAGGTTCGTGAGGCCGATTTATTATTGCATGTTGTAGATATTTCACACCCTAGTTTTGAAGATCATATTGCTTCTGTAAATAAAATTTTAGAAGAGATAAAAAGTGCCAATAAACCAACTATCATGGTTTTTAATAAAATTGATATCTATCAACATCAAACTATTGATGATGATGATTTGATTACCGAAAAATCGAAAGAACATTATACCTTAGAAGATTGGAAAAAAACATGGATTAATAAATTAGATCATCATTGTTTATTTATTTCTGCCATTGAAAAAGAAAACATGGAAGATTTTAAAGAAAAGGTATTTGAAGAAATTAAAAAAATTCATATTACCCGTTTTCCTTATAACGATTTTTTATATGAAGAGTTTGAAGACGTGAAAGAATAGAAATTAGTTTAACGCAATAAATCTATAATTAATATGAAATTAATTTGGCTTGTATTTTTTACATTTGTTGTAGCTCTTCTGTTTAATTCTAAAATAACAGCACAAAAAATGGAACCAACAACTATAGCGCAAGGGCAATTAGATGCTTACAATAATCAAAATATTATAGAGTTTTTAAGTTGGTATGCCGATGATGTAGAAGTATATAATTTTCCAAATGAGTTGGTTTATAAAGGAAAAGAAGAAATGAGTAAGAGGTATATTAATGCGTGGAAATTAAATCCTAATCAAAAAGCAGCGGTTACAAATCGACTACAAATTGGAAACACAGTTATTGATAAAGAGCATATAACAGGAAGAAGTTCAGGTATTGAAGCGAATGTTTTCGCCATTTTCAAAATTGAGAATGATAAAATAGTTCAAGTTTATTTTATTAGAGAATAGTTCATAATTGTAAAATTCAGATATTTTAAGTTTGTTGGATACTATTCCTTTAGTAAATTATGCAGGAGGAATTAAAACTCATAATTAATACCAATTCCAACCAACTCCTTTAATTGAAACCCTTCATAAGTATTGTCATTATAAATTGTTCGTTTTTGCCTTAAACAAAGAAAATGTGGGCGAATTTAAGGGGAGGTTTTGAAGAAGTTTAAAAGAGTTTCATATTTCTCTTTTTCAGTAAATTATTTTTTACATGATGAATTTATCGAAAAAGGTTCTTTTTAAGGCTGTGATTTATCAATTAACAATCCAAATTTTTTGGCTCTGGTTTCCCAACTTTTTCTTGCCAAAAGTTGCAGATCGGCATCATTATCACTTTCATCCATAATTTCAAGTCCTAAGAGAGTTTCAATAACATCTTCCATGGTAACTATTCCGCTAACCGACCCAAATTCGTCTACCACTAATGCTATATGCTCTCGTTGAGTCACAAAAGTTTCAAATAAATTGGGTATTGGTAAATTTCTGTGTGTAATTAATATATTACGAACAATATTTTTTAGAGGTTGGTTACCATTCCCTTTTATAATTTCTTCCATTACAACATCTTTTAAAATATAACCAACAACATTATCTGTGCTTCCATTAAAAATAGGAATTCTTGAAAAATGAAGTTTAGGATGTTCATCATAAAAATCTTGTATAGATTTTTCATCTGAAGCAGAAATCATAACTGTTCTTGGAGTCATAACATCTTTGGCATGAACTTTTTTAAAAGTGAGTAAATTTTTAATAATGGTACTTTCATGGGCTTCAAAAACACCTTCTTGATGAGCAATATTTGTCATTGTATGAAAATCTTCTCTGCTTAAAATAGAGCCGTGCGTATGAGACCCGCCAATAAGTTTAGTAGTTAGCTGTAACAACCATAAAATTCCAGTATATTTTAAAGGAAAAATTAAAATTACAAGCGCTTTTGCACTAAAATTTGCCAATTGTCTCCAATAAATAGCTCCAATGGTTTTTGGTATAATTTCTGAGGTAACTAAAATTAAAAAAGTCATAAGCGCAGAAACAATTCCAACGGTATTAAACCCTAAAAAATTAATTTTGAAATCCAATTTATCTGCCTGAAATCCAACCATAATTGCCCCAACAGTATGTGCAATAGTATTAAGTGTTAAAATTGCTATTAGTGGTTTATCAACATCCTTTTTTAAATTTTCTAAGATTTTAGCATAGGCTTTTCCTTCTTGTTTTTTTACGCTTATAAAAGTAGGCGTTGAGCTTAATAAAACAGCTTCGAGAATAGAACACAAAAATGAAAAGAAGATAGATACTATAGCGTATGTTAAAAGTAATGTCATTTAAGTATTTTTAATTATAGATTTAAAATCGTGTAAAAATAGTAAAATATAAGATTGTAATTGAATTTAAAATAATGATTTTTAGTTGGTTATAAAAGAATAGTTAATTCCTGCTCCAAACACTTGCCTAACCTGAAATCCTTTAAAAGCATTATCGTCGTAAATGGTTTGAAAACTAAGGTTTGCAGAGAGGTATTTGTTTACTGTCATAACTAAATTCATTGTATAATCTACATCTATATTTTGTGGATCTTCTAGATAATTTGCATATAAATTTACACTATTTTCCATAGTTACATTTTGCATTAACGTAATTTTTGAATAACCAGAAGCATTAAAACCTAATTCAAAACGAGCACTTTTACCTTGTTCAACACCAAAATAAGCATCGTTTGGTAAGGTTGAATTTTTGTCAACAAATACTATTTTTGCCGTTGCTGGAGCCAAATTAAATTTCAAATCATCGCTTTTTTTCCAAAGCATACCTGGCCCAAATGAAAGATTTGCAGGTGACATAAAATTGGTATATTCTGTTCTAATTTCTTTCCCATTAAGATCTTTTTCATAAACATAGCCTTTTGTAAATTGGGTTTTAAAGTTTAAAAAACCTGAATAAAACCAGTACCCACTAGCTTTAATTCCAACTGTAGAGTTAAATTCAAAACGGTCGTCTGTTTTCTTTTCAAATTCATTATTTTTGCTTTTTGTTAAACCGTAAGATGCCAATAATTTATTATCCCAGTTTAAATTTCCTTTTGCATAATTAAAATCATAATTCAAGCCAACATTGGCGGCTATATTATTTTCACCTCCAGCAACCCAATCTGAAAATGCTGATTGATTAAATAATAATGAAATGGTTCCTTTTTTTGCCCAACCTTGTTTAGGTTCTTGTTTGGTTTCTTACGAAAAAATGGTGAAGCAACAAAACATAATTGATGCGAATAAAATTATTTTTTTCATATAAATTGTTTTTAATTAGCTACGTGTAAAAGTATAAAACAGATTGTTTTTTAAATGTAAAAACAAAAATTTAGTTGCTTTTTTTATACAATGGAACTGAAGAACACGCTTCGCCAAACATAATTGAACTTGCAACAGGTTTCAATTTTTCAACTAAGTGTACGTAAGCTGTTTCAGGAATAGGCTTGTTACTGCATCCTTTAATAATAATTGGTTTGTCTATAAAACTGGAAGTATCAAGATTGTTTATAATATCAAAAAATACCGCATTCTCTAAATCGTTTAAAGTGCCAACCACTATTTTTTTAGAAAATTGCGTTAAATAAGTTGTAATTAACAGATATGCCCAAGAAGGGATAATGGCATCTGCTGTACAGGTGAGGGCAACAAAATGGTTTTGGTATTGGGTCCAATCGTGATTTTTTAAAGAAGCTCTAAAATCGACCTCTTTCAAAATTAATTCGTGAAAGAGCCATACTTTTATATCAATTATAGTTCTAGGATTAGAAGGGTAATAATCTTCTAAATCAAAAGTAATTAATTTACTATTGGCAACTCTATTTATTATTTCATCAACCATTTATAAAAAACCAAGTTCTAATTTTGCTTCGTCACTCATCATGTCTTGAGTCCACATTGGATCAAAAGTAATTTCTACGGTGGTTGTTTTTACATCTTCCAACGTATTCACTTTTTCTTCAATCTCAACAGGTAATGTTTCTGCTACTGGGCAGTTAGGTGAAGTTAATGTCATTAAAATTTTAACATCATTATTTTCACTCACAAACACATCGTAAATAAGTCCTAATTCAAATATATCAACTGGGATTTCAGGATCGTAAATAGTTTTCAGTTTAGCAACTATTAAATCCCCCATTTTTTCAACACGCTCACTATTCATTGGATAACATTCTTTATAATCATTCTAAATAAGTACAAATATACAATTATTAACCAATTTTGGATTGAAAAGCTAAAGCGTATAATTTTATTTGTTTGATCATAGAAACTAGACCGTTTGCTCTGGTAGGTGATAAATGTTCTTTTAAGCCAATTTCATTGACAAAAAATAAGTCGGTTTCTAAAATAGTTGCTGGAGTTTGATTGTTAAAAACACGCAATAATAGCGCAACAATACCTTTGGTTAAAATGGCATCGCTATCTGCTGTAAAGGAAAGGGTGTCATTCTTTATTTCAGAAAAGAGCCAAACTTTAGACTGGCAACCAGAGATTAAATTTTCATCTAATTTATTCTTTTCATCAATTAGTGGCAACGATTTTCCTAACTCTATAATGTATTCATAGCGCTGCATCCAATCTTCAAACATGGAAAACTCGTCTATAATTTCTTCTTGTATTTCTTTGATAGTCATTTTTTAAACTTATTTTTGCACAATCTTAAATTGCAAATTATTAGAAAGTGCAAAAATAAGATAAATATAAAGAAATACATTCCTGCATTGCAGTAAACTAAAAAAATAAAATGAGTAAATTATTAATTGTAGGTACTGTGGCCTTTGATGCTATTGAAACTCCGTTTGGGAAAACCGATATAATTTTAGGTGGGGCAGCTACTTATATTTCACTTTCTGCGTCGCAATTTGGAGTAGATTGTGGTATTGTTTCTGTGGTTGGTGGTGATTTTCCGAAAGAATATTTGAAAAAATTAAATGATAGAAATATTAATACAGACGGAATTGAAATTATTGAAGATGGGAAAACATTTTTTTGGAAAGGTAAATATCATAACGACTTAAATACCCGAGACACATTAATTACAGATTTAAATGTACTAGCTAATTTTAATCCAGTAGTACCCAAAAATTATTTGGATACGGATTATTTGATGTTAGGAAATTTACATCCAGCAGTTCAAATGGCAGTGATTAAACAAATTCCAATCAGGCCTAAATTAGTAGTATTAGATACCATGAATTTTTGGATGGACAATACATTACCAGAATTATTGGAGGTAATTGCTAAAATTGATGTTATAACTATTAATGATGAAGAAGCTCGTCAATTATCAGGAGAATATTCTTTGGTAAGAGCTGCTCAAAAAATACATTTAATGGGTCCAAAATATGTGGTTATCAAAAAAGGTGAACACGGAGCGCTATTATTTAATAATGGTGATGTGTTTTTTGCTCCGGCGTTGCCTTTAGAAGAAGTTTTTGATCCCACAGGAGCTGGAGATACTTTTGCAGGTGGATTTATAGGACATATTGCTAAAACAGATGATATTTCTTTTGAAAATTTAAAAACTGCTATTGTAGCAGGTTCTAATTTAGCTTCATTTTGTGTTGAAAAATTTGGAACAGAACGTATGGAAAATTTAACTCAAGTTGAAATTCAGGAACGACTATTACAATTTAAATTATTAACTCAATTTAATATTGATTTAAGATAAAAAAGAGATTCCGCCTGCGTGCGGAATTTTTTATTATATTCATTCTCTACAAAAATATATACAATGAGTGATGCTCTAAAACACGAATGTGGAATTGCCTTGGTGCGGTTGTTAAAACCTTTACAATTTTATAAAGACAAATACGGCACGGCTTTTTATGGCCTAAATAAAATGTATTTGTTAATGGAAAAACAACATAATAGAGGACAAGATGGGGCAGGATTAGCGAGCATAAAGTTCGATGTTGCTCCAGGAACTCGTTATATAAGTCGTGTTCGCTCTACTGACGATCAGCCAATACATGATATTTTTGCTCAAATTAACGAGCGATTAAATCAATTAAATAAAGATTTTCCCGACAAAATTGATGATGTGCAATGGCAAAATAATCATGCACCTTATTTAGGAAATTTGTTTTTAGGCCATGTACGTTACGGAACCTTTGGAAAAAATAGTATAGAAAGTGTTCATCCATTTTTACGTCAAAGTAACTGGATGCATAAAAGTTTATTAGTAGCTGGAAATTTTAATATGACCAACTCAAAACGCCTGTTTAATGATTTGGTTGAAATTGGACAGCATCCAAAAGAAATGACTGATACAGTGACTGTAATGGAAAAAATCGGTCATTTTATTGATAAAGAAGTTACCGAATTATACAATAACATTAAAGAAGAAAAAGGTGTTGGTAAAAAAGGAGCTTCCCCTATAATTGAAGATCAGATAGATCTTAAAAAGATACTTAAAAGATCGGCAAAAAACTGGGATGGAGGGTATGCAATGGCTGGTTTGTTAGGACATGGAGATGCGTTTGTGCTGCGAGATCCTGCCGGAATTAGACCTGCATTTTATTATATTGATGACGAGGTGGTTGTTGTAGCTTCTGAACGCCCTGTGATACAAACCGTTTTTAATGTTGCAATAGAAGATGTTCAGGAAATTGAAAGAGGACATGCGTTAATTATAAAACGGAATGGGAAAATTTCTATGGATAAAATTAAAGATCAATTACCAAAAAAATCATGTTCATTTGAGCGTATTTATTTTTCAAGAGGGAGTGATGCCGATATTTATATAGAACGAAAGAATTTAGGGAAATTGGTGTTTCCACAAATTTTAGAGAAAATAAATAATGATATTAAGAATACTGTTTTTTCATTTATTCCAAATACAGCTGAAACTTCATTCTATGGAATGCGAGAAGCTGCAGAAGATTTTTTAAACCACCAAAAAGCAGAAATTATTTTAAAAGGTAAACGCAGCTTATCTGTTGAAAAAGTAAAAGAAATTTTATCAGAAAGACCTCGTGTTGAAAAATTGGCAATAAAAGATGCAAAACTGAGAACGTTCATTGCTGATGACGGAAGCAGAGACGATTTAGTTGCACACCTTTATGATGTTACTTACGGCATTGTAAAACCAAATGATAATTTGGTGGTAATTGACGATAGTATTGTTCGTGGAACAACGTTAAAGAAAAGTATTATTAAAATTTTAGATCGATTAAAACCTAAAAAAATTATCATTGTTTCATCTGCTCCTCAAATTCGTTATCCAGATTGTTACGGTATAGATATGGCCAAAATTGGTAATTTTATTGCCTTTAGAGCAGCTTTAGAATTGTTAACAGAATCAAATCAAAATCATATTGTCGATGAAGTTTACAAAAATTGCCTAAGCCAAAAACATTTGGAAGATATAGAACTAAAAAATGAGGTTAAGGCAATTTACAACCAATTTTCCGATGAGCAAATTTCTGATAAAATAGCTCAAATGTTAAAAACCGAAGACATTAAGGCTGAAGTTGAAATAATTTTTCAATCTGTAGAAAATTTACATAAAGCAATTCCAAATCATCTAGGAGATTGGTATTTTACAGGTAATTATCCAACTCCTGGTGGTAATCGTGTTGTAAACGATGCCTTCATCAATTTTTATGAAGGAAGTGACGAAAGAGCGTATTAGCTCTGAATAAAATGAATTTGTACTACATTATAGTTACTGATAAGTTGGGAACTCCATAGGTATTGAAGGCTATATAAGCCAGAAAACTACTATAATTATATCTTTTGCTTGGTTGTATTTTCATACAATCCAATGGTTTTCTTTGTTAATAAATATCATATTAGCAACCTTCTAATTATGGTAGATTTGAGTATCTTTAGTTTTCAAAAATTGTGTTTACTTATAAAAATTATTAGAAATAATTGAATTTATATGAAGGTTATCATATGCTAGTGGTAATTTCATAACAAAAATTAGAAAAAGAAAATATGGCTTCAATTGAATTAACCAAAGAATTACTGAAACATTTTAATATTAGTGAATACAAACAAGCTAATCCTGGTGGTCAAAAAACAGTTTTTATTGTTAATATTGACAATAAAAAATATGCTTTAAAAATAATCAATTTTGCTGATGATAGATTTGAAAGAGAGGTTAAAATTTGCAAACAATTTGATGATAACAAAGGTATTCCAAATATTATTGGAATTGAACCATTTGAAAAAAACACAATAATTATAGAAGAATATATTGAAGGTAATGATCTATCTGAATTAATTAAAGATTATAAAGGTAACGAACAAAAAATTAGCCAGTTAATTTATGCTACCGCAACTATTTTAATACCCGTTTGGAATGCTAAATATGTACACAGAGATTTAAAGCCACAAAATATAAGGATAAGGAATAATGGTGAACCAGTTGTATTGGATTTTGGTATAGCAAGGGCACTAGATGACGAAAGTATTACGGCAACTGGAGTACAACCATACACTTGGCCATTTGCAAGTCCTGAACAATATTCTGGTCAAAAAAACCTTATATCATACAGAACAGATTTCTTTTGCTTAGGAATAATTGCTTATTATCTATACACAAACTCATTACCATTCGGCAATAATAGAGGTGAAATTTATAAGGCCTTCCAAGATGACAAACTCATTGTAAATTCAGGAAATGAATATATTGACACCTTTTGTAATAATGTATTTAAAAAAAACCCTTCTGAAAGACCAAGAAAAATTGAATTATTTTTAAAACTTATAGAATTATGAAAGTTACTCATGTATTAGGACACAACTCGAATTGGAATGTGGATTCTTATCTAGGGCAAAATATTGGAGATTATTTTTTAATAATTGCGTTTTCACATGGAATTAATTATGATTCAAAACCCTTATTAAAAAAAGTACTTGATGTTTCAATGATTGATTTACAATTTTATGGAAAAAACACGGATATTCAAACAGGTAAATTAACTGAATTTTCCTTTCATACAAGTAATATAAATACTAAAGAAAACACAAATGTTTATTTCGAAAAATGCGCACAACAAGCAATTGAATTTCAGATTGAAAAAAACTTTAAAAACATTATTATTCCTCTTTTTTATGAGAATGACGAGGTTAACGATATTATTTATGCTATAAAAACATTAAACAAATATATTTCCAAATTAGATAATAAAAATCATAAATTTTTTATGACTCTCCCACTGGCAAATCATATAATTATCGATAAAGATAAAATTGAAGAAATACTATTTGTTTGCACAGAAATGGATATTTGCTTTGATGGATACTTTATCGCTTGTGAGAATAAACCAGAAACTCGAAAAAAACTAACTACAGATATTAAAATATTTAAAAATTTAACAAGAGTATTCAAAACTTTAAAGCAACAAGAATTTGAAACTATTTATGCCTATGCAAATTGGGATGCTATTATTTATCTTGCACAAACCGATATAGATTATATAACCATAGGAACATATGAGAATTTGAGAAATTTCGATATTAAACGTTTTACAGAAGATATTTCAGGTGGTGGTTCAAAAGGTTATTATTTTTCTGAAAAGCTTTTAAATATGGTAAGAGCTGACGATGTAACTATGTTAAATGATACTGGGAATATTAATATAATAAAAAATGAGAAAAATATTTTTTCAGATATTATTTTGAAAGATGGATATCCTTGGAACATTCATAAACCAGATGTAAACAAAAATTATTTATTTACAATTTCAAAAATTCTTCAAAGAGTAGCAAGTATTTCAGATCTTGAGTTTAGAAAAGAATATGTGTTAGATTTAATTGATAAAGCAATTAAAAACTATAATTATTTAGAAGAAAATAGAGTTTATCTTAATAATGAAAGTAGTAATTACCACTTAAATATTTGGAAGACTTATCTAGCAAATTCATAATTATTTTTAATTTTTTCTGAAAAAAGAATTTGCATTTTTGGGTCAAATGGTTGTTGTCTTTTAGGGTTGAAATACATTTTAAGATCCCCATCAGTTGTAATTGTTGCTAAACCAACATTATACTTTTCAAAAGTATCAATATTTTTAATTGCGGAACTTGAGTAGTATGCATCCATTACAACATAAGAATATTCAGCAAACCATTTATATCTATAGGCCTGTTTTAATGCCCTTTTCCAATCTTTCAACTTGGCTTCAATGGCGAAATTTTCATTAAACGAAAGCTCATAATCTCTATCAATAACAAGATTAACTCCTTTAATCTTTACATATTTATTGGCAACTAATTTTTCTATTGATTTTGAAAGATCTTTTTTTGATCTTTTTGTTGTATTTAGTATTGTATCAAATGATATATTTTCTGTTTTTTTTATCAAATTGTATATATTAATATCACTATTGTTTAAAACAATTTTTGAAGACTTCAGTTTTATTCTAGGCTTAATCAAACTGCTTAAAACTAAATCTGCAATTCCATAACCAAGAGAAACTTCCTCAAAAATTTCAACATAGTCTTGTCTGAAGCTACCTTTTAAAGTCTCGATTAAAATATTAACAAGCTCAGTTTCAGTTTGAAATTTCATTTTTTACAATAATATAAGATGAATCATCTTTATTTTTTCTTCTTTGAAGAATTGCTATTCTTTTTTTAATATTTCGATAGTTTTTAAAATTAAAAGTATCAAAATATTCTTTTAGGCTATTTTCCATTAGTCCATAAAAACCATCTGTACACATCAAAAAATTATAACCAAAATCTATGTTATTCATTTTAAAATCATCAAGAATTAATGATTCTAAACCTAAACATTTTGTTATAATATTCTTTTTTCCAATCAATGAGTCATCATTTGTAATCTTTTCAAGAAATTGGTTTGTAAATATATATATTCTTGAATCACCAATATTTATAAAGTTAACATTTTTCTTCAACTTATTAAAAAACAAAACTGATATTGTACTCATCCCATTAATTCCACAGTTTAAAACATCATTATGTGTTTCATATAATAGTTGTGATAAATTAGTCTCTGAAACTTGAATTTGTTTAATCTTAGCTTTAAAAAGTCTTTTAAATTCATTAATAAATAAATAACTAAAAGGTCTTGAACTAACACCATCAAATACAATAAATAAATAATAATTTTCATTTTCAATTATTAATATTCGGTCTTGATTTTTTTCTCTATTTAGCCCTTTTTTTGAGTTACTTATATATTTTAAATTAATCTTCATATATTTCTAAGATCAGTTTCTAGGAATTATTTATTTGAGGAAATCATTGATTTTAAATAAACAACAATATTCATAAAATATTTTATGAAAGTACACTTTTAAAAGTGAATTCTAAGTTACAATTTTTTACAAAAATAGTAAAAAACAATACAGCCTATTTTACTATATCTTTGTAAAGATAGTTTAGAATAGTATTTAAGTAAAATTATTTTTTTTTGTTAAAATTTTGAAAGACATTCTTCTTATAACGCCCCCTTTTACACAATTAAATACACCATATCCAGCTACGGTTTATTTAAAAGGATTTTTGAATACAAAAGGGATACCTTCTTTTCAAATGGATTTGGGTATTGAAGTTGTTTTAGCACTTTTTAACAAACAAAAACTACAAAAACTATTTGATCTTGCTTTTCAAAATAATAAATTAACCAAGCCTAATATTCAAAGAATATATTCACTAAGGAATGAGTATATAAAAAATATTGATGCTGTTATTTTTTTCCTACAAGGAAAAAATCAAACATTTGCAAGGCAAATTTGCTCTGAAAATTTTCTTCCAAAAGCATCTAGATTTGATCAATTAGATGATATAGATTGGGCTTTTGGATCAATGGGAATTCAAGATAAAGCAAAACATTTGGCAACTTTATTTTTGGAAGATTTATCAGATTTTATTGTTGAATGTGTCGATGAAAATTTTGGATTTAGTAGATATGCAGAACAGTTAGGTAAAAGCGCCAATAATTTTGATGAATTATACGTTCACTTACAACAAGAATCTTCTTATATAGATGCTATTACCATACAAATTTTAGAAAACAGAATTCAAGAAATTCAACCTAAATTAGTATGTATTTCGATTCCTTTTCCTGGTAATTTGTATAGCGCTTTTAAATGCGCACAGTTTATTAAAAATAAATATCCTGAAATTAAAATTGGTATGGGAGGTGGATTCCCAAATACAGAATTGCGAAGTGTTTCTGATGTCAGGGTTTTTGAATTCTTCGATTATATTACGTTAGATGATGGAGAATTACCGATAGAATTACTCTATTCAAATGTTATGAATCCTTCAACAGAAAATCCAGATTTTAATCTTTTTAAAAGAACTTTTTTAAGGAAAAAGGGGAAAGTGATTTACAATAATTTATCACCCAAAAACGATTATAAGCAAAGTGATTTAGGCACGCCAAACTATTCTGATTTGCCACTTAACAATTATATTTCGGTCATAGAAATTGCAAACCCAATGCATAGTTTATGGAGTGACGGCCGTTGGAATAAACTTACGATGGCTCATGGTTGCTATTGGGGGAAATGCACGTTTTGCGATATTTCACTCGATTATATTAAAATTTATGAACCTATAGCTGCAAAATTATTGGTAGATAGAATAGAGGAAATGATATTGGCTACTGGAGAAAATGGTTTTCATTTTGTAGATGAGGCTGCGCCTCCAGCACTGATGAAAGAAGTTGCCCTTGAAATTGTAAAAAGAGATTTAACAGTTACTTGGTGGGCTAATATTCGGTTTGAAAAGAGTTTTACAAAAGATCTTTGTTTGTTGTTAAAAGCTTCTGGTTGTATCGCTGTTTCTGGTGGTTTGGAAGTTGCGTCAGATAGGTTATTAGCATTAATAGATAAAGGCGTAACGGTTGCACAAGTTGCTCAGGTTACCAACAATTTTACCAATGCTGGCGTTATGGTGCACGCCTATTTAATGTATGGTTTTCCAACACAAACAGTTCAAGAAACCGTTGATAGTTTGGAGATGGTAAGGCAGTTGTTTGAACTTGGAACAATACAATCTGGATTTTGGCATCAGTTTGCACTTACGGCACATAGTCCAATCGGATTAAATCCATCTGAATATGGAGTTTTACCTGATTATAAGGAGATTTCCTTTGCTAATAATGACATTCAGTTTAAAGATAAAACAGGTATCAATCATGATAAGTTTAGCTATGGACTTAAGAAATCTATTTTTAATTTTATGCATGGTATTGGATTTGATTTACCATTACAAGAATGGTTTGATTTCAAATTACCAAAAACCACAATTGCAACTAATTATATTGAAACGTGTTTGCAATTAGAAAATTATTTTGGCATAAAACCTACAGCAAAAATTTATTGGCTAGGGGGCTTTCCTTTAATTACACCTTATTCAAAAACTAAAAAAGGGAAGGTCACAAATTACATTCAACTTTTTTTTCAAACCAATAATGACGATTTTGAAATTTCTTTTGAAGAAGAAAAGGGAACATGGTTTTTATTAATTTTAGAACAATTAATAGCTTCAAAAGAAGCTATCAGTTTTGCAAATTTAAAAATAGCATTTGAAAACCAATTTAATGATTTTGAGTTGTTTTGGTATTCAAAACCAATTGGTATATTAAGAGCTAACGGCTTATTAGTTTTATAAATAAACTATTAGTCATTAATTAAAAAACACCAATAATTTACTGATTAACTTGTAGGCTATCAATAACAATATTTTCAATGGCAATCGTATCTATCACTATGTCCGCAATGGTATCTTTTGGAGGACTAGGTACATTTTTACGTGAGTTACAATTAAACAATGCTGAAATATCTTTTGGGAGTTTTCTAAAATCTTCTTTTAAATAATACTGAAATGAAGGATCTTTGTTCAACATTCTTAAAAATTCCCCATTAATTGGAAGTGCCGTATGTGAAGCCTGACCAGATGCCATTGTTTTAAAATGAATTGCTGGATTTTCTGCGCCAACCCACGCGCCAGTAACTAGATTTGAAGTAAATCCAATAAACCAACCATCGGCTTGAGATTGTGAAGTTCCAGTTTTTCCTCCAATATCGTTAAATAATTGAAAATCATATCTTAAACCTGCCGAAATTCCATTTACCACTACTCGTTTTAACATTTCTACCATTACCTGAGCTGTTTTTTCAGAATACACTTTTTTAGTCTCTTTTACTGGTAAAACGTTTAAAGAATTTCCTTCTCTATCTATTATTTTAGTGATTGCGACTTCATAAGAAGGTTTTCCATAATTTGGGAATGTAGTATAGGCTCTAACCATTTCTAATAGTGAGAGTTCTGCAGTTCCTAATGCCAATGAAGCAACTGCTGGCAATTCAGTTTCAATACCCATACTTTTAGATAAATTAATTATTTTAGGTAAGCCAACCTTATCCATCAATTGAACAGTTACTGTATTTATTGAAGCAGCTAAAGCACCCCAAACACTAAACTCACCACCATAAATATAATCGGAATTTTTAGGTTCCCAGTCTTCATATTGAGGATATTTTATCAGTATATTTGGGTACATATCACAAGGGGAAATTCCATTTTCAATGGCTGTTGCAAACACAAAAGGTTTAAAAGAACTACCTACTTGTCTTTTAGTTGTTACATGGTCATATTGAAAATAATTCTCATCGATACCACCAACATAGGCTTTAATTTGCCCAGTCTGAGGTTCCATAGCAATAAAGCTGGCGTGCAATAATCGCAACGAATTTTTAATAGAATCTAACGGAGACATGGTAACTCGAACATCTCCATCATGAGAAAACAATTTCATTTTTACAGGTTTGTTTAAACTGTCTTGAATTCTAGATTCAGAAAAACCTGCATTTTTTAAAGATTTATATCTCTTCGAGTTTTTGATCGCATTTGTCAAAACAATTGGTACATCTTGCCAAGGATCTTCACCCCTCCACTGATTTTCAAATTCATATTGTAAAATTTTCAGTCGCTTTGCAACAGCCTTTTCGGCATATTTCTGCATTTCAAAATTTAAAGAAGTATAAATTTTAAGTCCATCTTTATATAAATCGTATTTCTTTCCACTAGGTTTTCGATTAATTTCTAACCAATCTTTCATTACTTGACGAACGTACTCCGTAAAATATTTAGCTTTTCCTTGATGACGACTAAGCCTCTTTTCTTTTGTAAGTAAAGGTATTGCTATTATAGAATCTTTAAATTTAGTAGAAATAAATTTATTTTCGCTCATTAAATTTAAAACTAAATTTCTTCTATTTTCGGCTTCTTCAGGAAATTTTAATGGGTTATAAGTATATGTTGCTTTCAGCATTCCAACTAAAATAGCACTTTGTTCAATAGATAATTTAGAAGTTGAAGTGCTAAAAAAACGCTGTGATGCGCTTTCAATACCAAATGCCGTATCACCAAAAGGGACAGTATTAAAGTAAAACTCAATAATTTGATCTTTTGTAAAATGACTTTCTAATTTATATGCAGCAATCATTTCTTCAAATTTATTGATTGGGGTAGAAAAAAACCAATATGAATTTCGAGGAAAATAATTTTTTACCAATTGTTGTGTAATGGTACTTCCACCGCCAGAACTTTTATCTTGAAGTATAATGGTTTTTATAGCAACTCTAAATAAACTTTTTAAATCTACCCCAGAATGTTCGTAAAAACGAGAATCTTCGGTAGCAACGAGCGCTTCAACCAAATGTTTTGGAATAGAATCGAAAGGAATATTTACTCTATTTTCTTTGTCAAATCTATAAAGTAAAACATTATCGGCAGAATATACTTCTGAAGCTTCCATATTTCTAAAAAGCTTTACTTCTTTGTTAGTAGGAACTCTACCAAAAATCCCAAAATAAAGTGTAATTATAAAAAATATAAACAACCCAATAAAAACTAAGCTTCCTTTTTTAATAAAATTAAACCAATTTTTTTTAGTGTAATTTTTAAAATTAAAATTTAAAATTAAATACTGTTTTAGGCGGGTTAATAAATTCATTCTATTGTAGTTGTGGTTAATTAAACACTTCTATAAAATTAGTAAATACCTTTTATAAAGTTATTACTTTTTTTTGAAAAGAGGGTCGAATTTAAGCTAAACACTAAGAGTAACCTAATAATTAAATGTAAAAAAAATAATACATTTGTAAAATGTAAGTACCCATCTATAAGTATTTAATTAGCAAGGTAATAAATAATGAAGAAATTTTTCCATAAACTTAAAAAATGGTTGATTAAGGCAATTATTGCTTTTGTAATAATTTCTATTTTAGCTGTTATTTTTTTTCGTTGGGTTCCAATACCTTTTACTCCATTAATGATTATTAGAAATGTAGAATTTTGGGCTGATGGGGAAAAAGCTACATTTTCGCATCAATGGGTATCTTTAAAAAAAATTTCTCCACATCTTTGGAAAGCAGTTATTACAAGTGAAGATCAAAAATTTTTAGATCATTTTGGATTCGATTTTCAATCAATAAGTAAAGCTTTTGAAAAAAACAAAAAAGGAAAACGTATTAAAGGAGGAAGCACCATTAGCCAACAAACTGCAAAAAATGTTTTTTTATGGCCTCAACGCAGTTATATTAGAAAAGGTTTTGAAGCCTATTTTACATTTTTAATTGAAGTTTTTTGGAGTAAAGAACGTATTTTAGAAGTGTATTTAAATAGTATTGAAATGGGTAATGGCGTTTTTGGTGCTGAAGCAGCTGCTCAACATTGGTTTAGAAAACCAGCCACTAAACTAACTAAATATGAAGCAGCTTCTATTGCAGCCATTTTACCTAATCCAAGAAAATACAAAGCTGTAAACTCTTCGGGTTATGTAGAAAATAGGAAAAATTGGGTGTTAAGACAAATGAATTATATAGGTCCTTTAAAATTTGAGTAAGCTAAATAAAAAATAATATTATTCCGCCTAAGGCAATAAATGCGCCAACAACCTCCTTGACTGTTACTTTTTCTTTGTAAAGTAAAATGGCTGGTGGTATAATTAAAACAGGTATTATAGCCATAATTGTTGAAGCAATGCCAACAGTTGTGTGTTTTACGGCCAACAATGACATGTAAACTCCTAAAAAGGGGCCAAAAACAGAGCCAATTAAAATAAATCGCATAGAAATAGAATCTTTTGCCGTTTCTTTAACCTTTGGCCACCTTTTAATTAAGGAAATTAGAATTACAAAACCAATAGATCCTGCAATTATTCTAATTTGAGTAGCAGCCAGAACATTATAATCTTGCATTCCATATTTACTTAAAACCAGCCCAAGTGCTTGACCCATTGATCCAAAAGCAGCAAACAACATTCCTTTTGGGGAAAATGAAAATTGAATTTTTTTACTTTTTAAACCTAATTTTTCATCATCTAATTTCTTCTTTTCGGTAATAACTATGGTAATACCAAAGATGGTAATGATCATTGCCAAAATAGAAATTAAATTCATTGATTCTCCTAATAAAATCCAACCGATAAATGCAGCAAGAGGAGCGCTTAATGACATGATTAACATGGAAATTCTTGCACTTATTAACTCATACGATTTTAATAAAAAATAATCACCAAAAACAAATCCAACCAGCCCTGAAATTGACATCCAAATCCATTGATGAATGGAAGCGTCAAACGGTAAAAAAAGACCTCTTGAAAAATAGGAAATGATGCAGTAGATAAAAAAAGCAACAAGTAATCGTAATACATTTACAGATAATGATCCTGCTCTTCTTGTTGCCTGTTGAAATGACAAACTTGTAGCAGTCCAAAAAACGGCAGTTAATAAAGCAAATAATTCACCTAAATGAGATGTTAACATACTTAACTAAGGATAAATTTTAAGGTGCTAAAGTACTTAAAAGAACGAGCTAAACTAGAAAAATAATCAACTAATTTTATGGGAATATAAATACTTTTTAAACAATAAAGTGTGAAATTTTTTTATAGGTTTTTTTATTTAAAATGCAGAATTACAGTTAATTGTATTCAATTTTAATAAAGAATGGTTTAATTCAAATATTATGAATACTTTTGCCACCAAATTTGAAAACACGGCATATGAAGCGTATAAATGAATACAAAAAAATATTTAAGATAGAAGGTGAGATTAATTTAAAAGAATTAAAAACAACTTACAGAGCTTTGGTAAAGGAGTTTCACCCTGATAAATTTCAGGATGAGAAAAAAAAGAATGAGGCAGGAATCATAAGTACAAAAATTATTGATGGTTACCATTTTCTAGTAAGTATAGCTCCTGAAACTAAAGAATCTAATTTGGAAGAATACAAGAGCATAACTTCTGAATCAAAAATTGAAAACTTCCATCATAAAAGTATGCTTTTAGAAATTACGTTCGCATGCGGAACCACTTACGAATATTTTGGTGTGAACCAGAATCTTTTTAACAAATTCGTGAATAGCGGTCAGCGATCTAATTTTGCCAAAAGAAAATTATACAATTCTTTCCTTTATAGAAAATCTAAGAAAGCTGCTTAACAACTTTGTGCTTATTCTGAAATTTATTAAGTAAAAATCTTCATTATATATTAAAATTAAAAGATCTAAATTTTATTAGAAATTAATTATATAGGCCCTTTAAAATTTGATTAACTAATTTTTCCAACCCCACGGTGCCTCTGGGCTTTCAATTGGTTTTGTTAAATCGAATGAAATTGAAAAAAACCGATTGGTTCCAATTCTTCTTAAATTGTAGGTAAAGGTAGTTTCGTTTAATGTAATCCACCACAAATTTGTTGAGGCGTATTCTATTAATTCGGCGGTTTCTACATCGGCTGGGAAAAACTGAATTGTTGAAAATCCGGCATTGGATGAAGTTCCTCCATACATGGTTACCTCATCTGGAGTTCCATCTTTATGCCTGTGGTCATGTTTTAATTGAATTGCGTTGTCTTTTAATTTTAAAACCCATGTTCTCGATTTGTCTTCACCCACAAAAAAAGGAATCTTAATTTCATTTTCCGAACAAGATCTTACATGCATTACTAATTTTTGTCCTCTAAAACTGTCATTTTCTGGAGCCTCTAAAACAGTTCCTTCATAACTTTGGCCACAATAGCTTTTTAGATTATTCCAAAATTGTTGTGCGTTTGATTCTTTTTGTGCAAACCCTGTGACTATGGTGAAAAGAAGTAGAATTGAGCTGTATTTTTTCATTGGTTTTGTTTTCTTGAAAGATATTAATTTTAATATAAATGGAGTAATTTAAATCAAAAAAAAACTCGCCATAAGCGAGTTTTAGTAATCTTAGTTAGTAGTGATTATTTATTTGCTTTCAGCAAAACGTCTTTCAACTTCGTTCCAGTTAATTACATTAAAAAATGCGTTAATATAATCGGGTCTTCTATTTTGGTAATTTAAGTAATATGCATGTTCCCAAACATCAATTCCTAATATTGGAGTTCCGCCACAAGAAATACCAGGCATTAACGGATTGTCTTGGTTTGCTGTAGAACAAACTTCAACTTTACCACCTTTATGAACACAAAGCCAAGCCCAACCAGACCCAAAACGAGTAGCTGCTGCTTTTGCAAATACATCTTTAAAGGCATCAACGGAACCAAATTCAGCAATAATTGCATCTTTTAATTCCCCAGATAAGTATCCTTTTCCTTCTGGATTCATTACATCCCAATATAAGCCGTGATTGTAAAAACCGCCACCATTATTTCTAACAGCTGCGTTGTTCATATCTAATCCACCTAATATAGCTTCAATAGATTTTCCTTCTAAATCTGTTCCAGCAATTGCATTATTTAAATTGTTGGTGTAACCAGCGTGATGTTTAGAATGGTGTATTTCCATAGTTCTAGCATCAATATTTGGTTCTAAAGCATCATAAGCGTACGGTAATTTTGGTAATTCAAAAGCCATAATATATATTTTTAATTAATTTTTCGTTTTGTAAAGTTAATGAACGAATTTGATTTTAAGAAACCTTAAAAATCGAATGAATTTATAACTTCATTGTTAAAGTTTATAGTTTCTATAATTTGAAAGGATAAAATTAGGAAGTTAAACATTACAGCAACAGATTTTGTTAGAGAAATCTGTGTTGTAAAACTGTTTAGGAATTATTTTTTTTGGCAATTAGTTATAAAAATTAAAAAAATCTTGAGATCTAATTAAAAAAATGCGCTTTGTCTTTAAACTTAAAAACTTTTCAAAGCTATTTATTCTTCAATCCAATAATCAGCATCTTTAGGATATTTTGCCATAAACTCTTCGGCTTTAATAACCATATTTTTACTTCCACAGAAAAAAGGAACGCGTTGGTGAAGTTCTGTTGGCTTAATATCTAAAATTCTTTGGTAACCATCACTTGCCATTCCATTTGCTTGTTCAGCTAAAAATGCCATTGGGTTGCATTCATATAAAATCCTAAGTTTTCCCATCGGACTTTTAGTGCTTGTTGGGTATATATAAATTCCACCTTTTATCATATTTCTATGAAAATCAGAAACCAAAGAACCAATATATCTGGAAGTGTAGGGTCTATCTTCTTTTTCTTCCTGACAATATTTTAAATAATCTTTTACACCTTGTGGAAAATGAACATAATTTCCTTCGTTTATGGAATAAATTGTTCCTGTTTCTGGGAATTTCATATTTGGATGCGATAAATAAAAAGATCCGATTGCAGGGTTTAAGGTAAAACCATTAACACCATGTCCCGATGTATAAACCAGCATAGTTGAGGTTCCATAAACAACATAACCAGCTGCAACTTGCTGGCTACCTCGCTGTAAAAAATCTATTTTCTCTACAGGTGTTCCAACTGGCGTAATCCGTCTGTAAATTGAAAAAATGGTTCCCACCGAAAC
Source organism: Lutibacter sp. (assembly GCF_030692605.1). Classification (GTDB taxonomy): domain Bacteria; phylum Bacteroidota; class Bacteroidia; order Flavobacteriales; family Flavobacteriaceae; genus Lutibacter. The sequence goes on along the minus strand of NZ_JAUYUD010000038.1, from coordinate 4,590 downwards.
ATTAACATCAATATTTGAAGACCCATCTAAAGGATCAATAAGCATAACGTATTTATTTTCATTAGTGCCATGTTTTCCTTTTATGGTAACAAAATCATCTTCCTCTTCACTGGCAATTCCACAAGCAATTTCTCTATTTATAAGCGTTTGCATAAAAACGGTATTGGCATAAACGTCCAGTTTTTGTTGATCTTCACCTTGAATGTTGGTATCGCCTACCGCTCCTAAAATATCAATTAATCCCGCTTTATTTACTTTGTAATTAACCACTTTTGCAGCTAATTTAATTGAACTAATTAAGCGATTAAATTCCCCTGAAGTAGATTTGTAATGTTTTTGATTTTCAATTATAAACTCGCCTAAAGTAAGGTTGTTATTTTTCATTGGGTTAGCAGGTTGTTTGTGAAAGCAAATATCGAGAAAATAATTTTTAAAAGCATTAATTTGTATTACTTTGACTAAAGATTTTTTATTTTAGCTGAATTAAATCCATTTGTTATTATGAGTTTTACAATACGAGAAGGGAAAAAGGAGGATATGCCGGAAGTACTAAATTTGATTAAAGAATTAGCGCATTTTGAGAAAGAACCAGAGGCTGTTGTTGTTACGGCTAGCGATTTGCAAGAAGACGGTTTTGGAGCTTCTCCGTTATTTAAAACCTATGTTGCTGAAATGGATAATAAAATTGTTGGAATGGCATTATTTTACCCAAGATATTCTACGTGGAAAGGGCCAACAATTCATTTAGAAGATTTAATTGTAACTCAAAGTAAAAGAAGCCTAAACATTGGAAAAGAATTATACAAAAAAGTGATTGCTTATGGTTTTAGTAAAGGGGTACGAAGGATAGAATGGGTAGTTTTAGATTGGAATGCACCAGCCATTGAGTTTTATAAAAAAACCGGAGCAGTTGTGTTACAAGATTGGAATACTGCCCAAATGGATGAAAGTGCAATTAAAAAATATGTAGAAACTTTTTAATAATTTAACATGAAGATTTTTAAGTTTGGTGGCGCTTCTGTTAAGGATGCCGAAGGTGTAAAAAATGTGGTAACTGTTTTAAATCATGAGGGTTATGGCAATGCTTTAATTGTTGTTTCTGCTATGGGAAAAATGACAAATGCTTTTGAAAATATCATAAATTCTTATCATAATAAAACATCAGATTTGCAGGTAAATATTGAATTTGTAAAAAATTATCATTTTCAAATTATTGAAACGCTGTTTGAAGCGAATAAACAGCCTACTATTAACGAGGTTTCAAATTATTTAAATGAAATAAATTACTTTATTACAAATAACAAATCAGCAGATTATAATTTTATTTACGATCAGCTTATCGGTTTTGGAGAATTAATTTCAACTAAAATTATTAGTAATTACCTGAATTTTATTGGAATTAAAAATAATTGGTTGGATGTTAGAAATTATATTAAAACAGACACAACCTACAGAGATGCTTATGTAAACTGGGAGTCTACCAAAGAAGTAATTGGTGCATTAAATGTTTCTACCCTTTATATTACACAAGGATTTTTAGGATCTGACTCAAAAAATTTCACAACTTCTTTAGGAAGAGAAGGATCAGATTATACAGCTGCTATTTTTGCACATTGTTTAAATGCAGAAAGTTTAACCATTTGGAAAGATGTAGATGGGGTGTTAAATGCCGATCCAAGATATTTTAAAAATCCAGTTTTATTACAGCAAATATCGTATGATGAAGCTATTGAAATGGCTTTTTATGGGGCGTCTGTAATTCATCCAAAAACATTAAAGCCTCTTGAAAATAAAAATATTCCGTTGTATGTAAGGTCTTTTTATAATTTAGATAGAAAAGGAACTACTGTTAGCCAAGGGCACCATTTAATACCTGAAATTCCTTGTTTTATTTTAAAGCAAAATCAAATATTAGTTTCTATTTCGGCGCTAGATTTTTCATTTATGGTTGAATATAATTTAAGTGATATTTTTAAAATATTACATACTTATAAGTTAAAGGTTAACTTAATCCAGAATTCGGCACTTAATTTTTCTGTTTGTATTGAAGACAAATTCAATAATTTTGAACTCTTTTTAACAGAAATAAAACAAAAATACGAAGTAAGTTTTTTTGAAAACGTATCGCTATATACCATTCGACATTCAAATAAAGAGGCTGTAAATGAAATTGAAAGTAAAGGAGAAGTTTTATTGAAACAAGTTACTCAAGGAACGGTTCAAATTGTAAGAAAATAACAGTTGTTGCTGTATTCAATCTTATTCTTGAAATTTAATTATGTATTTTTGCAATTATCTTAATTTAAATTGAATGAGCCTTGTAACTGCTAAAGAAATTGCCCAAGTAATTAACATCGATAAATATGGATTTATCGGCACTTTTTTTGGCTATGTTTTGTTTAAATTATTACGCTTTTCTGCTATAAACAATATTTACAATAAACATAAACATTTGCAAGGGCAAGAATTTTTTTCTGCCTTGTTAGACGATCTTCAAATCAAATTTGAAATCCCTGAAGGTGATTTAAATAGAATTCCTAAAGAAGGTGCTTTTATTACAGTTTCTAACCATCCCTTGGGGGGAATTGATGGAGTGCTTTTGTTAAAATTATTGAGTGAAAAACGACCTGATTATAAAATTATTGGAAATTTTTTATTGCACAGAATTGAACCTATGAAGCCTTATGTGATGGCGGTAAATCCATTTGAAGATAAGAAAGAAGCGCAATCTAGTTTAGCTGGAATAAAGGCCACATTACTTCATTTAAAAGAAGGAAATCCTTTGGGAGTTTTTCCAGCAGGAGAAGTTTCTACATTTAAAGACGGAAAATTAATAGTGGATAAACCTTGGGAAGAAGGTGCCATTAAATTAATTCAAAACGCTAAAGTTCCGGTTATTCCAATTTATTTTCATGCCAAAAATAGCAAGTTGTTTTATGTGCTTTCTAAACTAAATCATAAGTTAAGAACAGCAAAATTACCTTCAGAGTTGTTATCGCAAAAAGGGCGTGTAATTAAAGTTAGAATTGGAAAACCAATTTCAGTTAAAGCTCAAGAAGAATATTTAGATTCGGTTGATTTCTGTGATTTTATTCGAAGAAAAACCTACATGTTGGCAAATCCATTCGAGAAAACACCTAAGCCTTTGACGGCGTCTTCACTTAAAAAACCGAAAGCTCCTAAAAAAATTGTGAGTCAGAAAAATAGAGAAAGAATGATTTTAGAGGTTGAAGCATTGCGTAAAAATGACGGTAGATTATTAAAAAGCAAAAATTACGAGGTGTTTTTTACCATGAGTAAAAGTATTCCAAACATTATGTTTGAAATAGGAAGGCTTAGAGAAATTACCTTTAGGGAAGTTGGGGAAGGAACTAACGAATCAATAGATTTAGACAAATACGACTCCTATTATCATCATTTATTTTTGTGGGATGATGAGGCAAAAAAAGTAGCAGGAGCTTATAGAATGGGATTAGGGAATCCTATTTACAAAAAGTATGGAATTCAAGGATTTTATGTACAATCGCTATTTAAATTTGAGCCAGAATTGCATTCTATGATGGAAAATTCCATTGAAATGGGACGCGCTTTTATTATAAAAGAATACCAACAAAGACCAATGCCGTTATTTTTACTTTGGAAAGGAATTGTACATGTTACTTTGCGCCATCCAGAATATAAATTTTTATTAGGTGGCGTTAGCATAAGCAATCAGTTTTCAAACTTTTCTAAAAGTTTAATGATCGAGTTTATGAAATCCCATTACTACGATCCCTATATTGCCCAATATATTCATCCTAAAAAGGAATATAAAGTAAAATTAAAAGATGCGGATAAGGATTTTGTATTTGATGCTACACAATCGGACATGAATAAGTTTGATAAAATAATTGATGAAATTGAACCTGGGGCTCTTAGAATACCAGTCTTAATAAAGAAATATGTGAAACAAAATGCACGTTTGGTTGCTTTTAATGTGGATCCAAAATTTAACAATGCAATTGACGGTTTAATGTATATTAGAATTTCTGATATTCCAGAAAGTACGGTAAAACCAGTTATGGAAGAATTTCAAGAAGAACTTGAACGAAGACTAGAAGCTTCTGCCAATGAGGCAGAACAACGTTTAAAATGTTAAGCTAAGTTAAAACCATTCTTTTTTGTTTAATTGATAGGTGCTAATAAACTCTTCATCAGTTTTTGTGAGGTAAATGATGCCTTCAATTAGCCCAATTATGCTAGTTAATCCTGCCCCAATTCCACAGGTTAATACGGCAATTGCAAGCATAATTATACCTTGGTTGGTATAGCCAAGTACAAATTTATGAACTCCAAGTGCACCTAGAAGAATCCCTAAAACACCAGCTACAACACGTTTGCTTTCGAGATTGTTTTTTGGAATAACATTTCCATATTCGTCTAAAACTTCCATAATAATTGATTTTAAGTTACTATTAACCTAGCGGTAATATATTCATAAAAAAGTTGTATATTTGTCCTATGGAAAAAGAAGATTTTAGGACAGTTGATGATACGATTAGAAGTTCGTATCGAAAAAAGGCAATTGCCTTAATAAAGAAAGGCGTAAAA
>NZ_JAUYUD010000037.1 GCF_030692605.1 Lutibacter sp. | reverse complement strand
TAGAAATACTGTGGCGAAGAATAAAATATCAATGGCTAGATTTCGATGCTTATAAATGCTTTAAAAACCTCAAAGAACAATTAAATTTAGTGCTGAATAATTTTGACATTAAATACGACATTAAATTTTAACCATTACTTATTTTGTAATCCTAGTTTTTTTATGTTATTTAAATAACAATTTTTTAATTTAAAGTTTAGTTTTATAAAACCTTAAAATGAGTTATTTTTACCCTTTTAATAGCAAAAAACATGAAAGAAATTAATTGGAAAACAGTTAAAGAATTTGAAGATATTACTTATAAAAAATGTGAAGGGGTAGCACGAATTGCTTTTAACAGACCCGACGTTAGAAATGCTTTTAGACCAAAAACTACTAAAGAATTGTATGAAGCATTTTATGATGCTGGCGAAGACACCTCAATTGGAGTGGTTTTATTATCGGCAGAAGGTCCTTCAACTAAAGACGGGGTATATTCATTTTGCAGTGGAGGCGATCAAAAAGCACGAGGGCATCAAGGTTATGTGGGCGAAGATGGATATCACAGATTAAATATTTTAGAAGTGCAGCGTTTAATTCGTTTTATGCCGAAAGCAGTAATAGCGGTTGTTCCTGGTTGGGCAGTAGGAGGTGGGCACAGTTTACATGTTGTTTGCGATTTAACCATGGCAAGTAAAGAACATGCGATTTTTAAACAAACTGATGCCGATGTAACCAGTTTTGATGGTGGCTATGGATCGGCCTATTTAGCAAAAATGGTAGGTCAAAAAAGGGCGAGAGAGATATTTTTCTTAGGAAGAAATTACACTGCCCAAGAAGCCTTTGAAATGGGAATGGTTAATGCTGTGATTCCTCATGAAGAATTAGAAAACACAGCTTACGACTGGGCTCAGGAAATATTAGCAAAATCACCTACATCCATAAAAATGTTAAAATTTGCAATGAATTTAACCGATGACGGTATGGTAGGTCAACAGGTTTTTGCAGGAGAAGCTACCCGATTGGCATATATGACTGAAGAGGCGAAAGAAGGACGAAATGCCTTTTTAGAAAAACGAAAACCAAATTTTGAAAAAAAATGGATACCTTAATTAATTGATAATTAACAATTAATAATGTGTAATTTATATTATTCATTCATTCATTTATCTTTCAATAATTCAATCTTTAAATAAAATATCATGAAAATAATTTGTATCGGTCGCAATTATGCCAAACACATAGAAGAATTAAAAAATGAAAGACCTACTAACCCAATACTATTTTTAAAGCCAGATTCAGCAATTTTATTAAAAAATCAACCATTTTTTATACCACCATTTTCTAAGAATATTCATTACGAAGTGGAAGTTTTAGTGAAAATTAATAAGGTAGGAAAATATATCGATTCCAAATTTGCACATAAGTATTATAATGAAATTGGTCTTGGAATAGATTTTACAGCCAGAGATATTCAAGATATTTGTAAAGAAAAAGGGTTGCCTTGGGAAAAAGCAAAAGCATTTGATGGGAGTGCTGTTGTAGGCGAGTTTTTGCCTAAAGAAAAATTGGGAGATTTAGAAAATTTATCTTTTTCATTAATCAAAAATAATGAAATTGTACAAAATGGAAATACAAATGCTATGTTGTGGAAAATAGATGAAATAATAGCATATGCATCACAATTTTTCACACTAAAAAAAGGAGATATTATTTTTACTGGAACTCCAGAAGGCGTGGGTAAAATAGATGAAAACGACCAATTAACAGGAATATTAAATGGTATAGAAAACTTTAGTATTAAAGTTAAATAAAACTTTAAAAAGTAAATAAAATAGTGTCTATTGGTTTAGATTCTTGATTTCTATGCTCTTTTAGAATATCATAACCATAATGCGTTCTAACTAATTCTTTAAAATTATATTTCAATCGAGGGAATTCAGACATTAGTTTATCGAATGTTTTAGCTGAAGATTTTTTCATGAAATAATACAAAATTTCAGTATATGCCTTAGTTAGCGAGAGATTGAATTTGTTATTTTTAATAACTTCACGATAATATCGCTCTTTTAAGGTACAGTTTTTATGTGTTGCTAATTCCAATTTATAACTATTTAATAAAACCCAAGAAATTCTTAGTAAATTTTCATGAGTTAATAAATCGATTGGTAATGTGCAATTTTCAAATTGCTCCAAGAGCTCGTTGTCTGTAAAATTTAATTCTGTTGTCATAGCGAGTAGTTGTTTTAGGGGTATTTCTTTTCTTTATTATTTAGATGTCAAATTACGTAAAAGGTTGCGTTTTTTTATTGTTTTTTATAAAAAATAAATGTTTAAAAAGGTCTTTTCTTAAATATTAAAAAATCTTCCTATTTTTACATTTAATTGAATTTAAAGAATGCAGGCAGAAATAATTACTATTGGTGATGAAATTTTAATAGGACAAATAGTAGATTCCAATTCGAAATGGATTGCAGAAGAGTTAACTAAAATTGGTATTTCTGTTTTTCAAATTACATCCATTCAAGATAACAAACAGCATATATTAAGTTTTTTAAAAGATGCTGAGGAGCGTTCTGATATTGTAATTTTAACAGGAGGGTTAGGCCCAACAAAAGATGATATAACAAAGCTAACTTTAACAGAATATTTTAATGATGTGTTGATTTTTAATTCTGAAATTGCTACTCATATTGAAAAGATGTTCACGAAAATTAATTATCCTTTTACAGAGGTAAATAAAAATCAAGCCTTTATTCCGTCTAAATGCATTCCTTTATTTAATGAATTTGGAACTGCACCCGGGATGTGGTTTGCAAACAATAACAAGATTATGATTTCGTTGCCAGGTGTACCTTATGAAATGAAAGGATTAATGCGCAATCAAGTTATTCCAAAACTGATTGAAAATTTTGAATTACCAATAATTATTCATAAAACAATTATTACTTATGGAATTGGCGAAAGTGTTTTGGCTGCTAAAATTGAGAATTGGGAAAATGAATTGCCTCAGCATGTTAAATTAGCATATTTACCTTCGTTTGGTAGTGTTAGATTAAGACTTAGCACAAAAGGGTATAATCTGGAATTACTACAAAACTCAATTAATATAGCAATAGAAAAAATTCAATGGATTTTAGGAGATGCAATTGTGGGGTATGAAAATGATGAAACTTTGGAAGCGATAATTGGTAATTTATTGATTGAAAAAAATCAAAATTTATCACTCGCTGAGAGTTGTACTGGTGGTAATATTGCTAAATTGATAACTTCAGTACCCGGATCATCGCGTTATTTTGAAGGTTCTATTGTGGCATATCATCAAAATATTAAGATTAATGAGTTAAAAGTTGATGCAGCTTTGATCAAAAAATATTCGATTGTAAGTAAACAAGTTGCTGAAGCAATGGCATTGGGAATTCAGCAAAAATTTAAAACTGATTATAGTATTGCAACTACTGGTAACGCTGGTCCTACAGTAAATAATACAACAGCTTCTTTAGGAACGGTTATTATTGCAATCGCTTCACCAAATGGTGTTATTTCTGAAGAATATTTTTTCGGAAAACCAAGAGAAAAAGTAATAGAGCGTTCATCAATTAAAGCCTTAGAGCTGCTAAGAAAAGAAATATTAAAAAACTAACAAATAAAGTTTGTGTATTAATTATTAAAAATTTAATTTTGCATCTCGTTTTGAGAATACATTAAAAAGGTAAAGAATATGTCAAGAGTTTGTGAACTTACTGGAAAAAAAGCAATGGTTGGGAACAATGTTTCTCACGCTATGAATAAAACAAAAAGAAAATTTGACGCTAATTTAATTAAAAAGCGTTTTTATATTCCTGAAGAAGATAAGTGGATAATTTTAAAAATATCTACCTCTGCGCTAAAGAATATTAATAAATTAGGAATCTCGGCTGTGTTAAAAACTGCAAGAGAAAAAGGTTTTTATAAAAATTAAGGATTAGGAAATGGCAAAGACTAAAGGTAATAGAATTCAAGTAATTTTAGAGTGTACTGAGCACAAAGGAACTGGAGAACCAGGAACTTCTAGATATATTACAACTAAAAATAAAAAGAACACTCCAGATAGAATGGAAATTAAAAAATTTAATCCTATCTTGAAAAAAATGACTGTTCATAAAGAAATTAAATAATATAGAACATGGCAAAGAAAGCAGTAGCATCATTACAAACAGGAGCAAAGCGTTTAACCAAAGCAATAAAAATGGTTAAATCTGATAAGTCTGGAGGATATACATTTGTGGAATCAGTTATGGATCCTGCAAAAGTTCAAGACTTTTTAAGCAAAAAGTAACAATTGTTCATACAATATATGAGCTACTTTCATTTAATTGAGAGTAGCTTTTTTTATTTTATATTTACGAGATAATTAATTTTCACATGAGTTTATTCAATAAATTATTTTCAAAAGAAAAAAAAGAGACTTTAGACAAAGGGTTAGAAAAATCTAAAACCACTTTTTTCTCTAAACTTTCAAAGGCTGTAGCAGGCAAAACAAAGGTTGATGATGATGTATTGGATAATTTAGAAGAAATTTTAATTTCGTCAGATGTTGGAGTGCAAACCACATTAAAAATTATTAAACGTATTGAAGTCCGCGTATCTCAAGATAAATATTTAGGAACTAGTGAGTTGAATGTAATTTTGAGAGAAGAAATTGCTGGTTTGTTGTCTGAGACAAATGTTGGAAACGAAACAGAATTTAATACTCCTCTTAATGTTAAACCTTACGTTATTATGGTTGTTGGTGTTAATGGAGTTGGTAAAACCACCACTATTGGAAAATTAGCGTCACAATTTAAAGCAAATGGTAAAAAAGTGGTATTGGGTGCAGCAGATACATTTAGAGCTGCCGCCATTGATCAGTTGCAAATATGGGCAGATAGGGTTGGGGTAACTATTGTAAAACAAGAAATGGGTAGTGATCCAGCATCAGTTGCTTTTGACACATTGAAATCAGCCATAGCTCAAAATGCTGATGTTGTAATTATTGATACGGCTGGAAGACTTCATAATAAAATTAACTTAATGCACGAGTTAACTAAAATAAAACGAGTTATGCAAAAGGTTGTGCTTGAAGCTCCTCACGAAGTTTTACTAATTTTAGATGGCTCAACGGGTCAAAATGCATTCGAACAAGCAAAGCAATTTACTCTGGCAACAGATGTTACGTCTTTGGCAGTAACAAAATTAGATGGAACTGCAAAAGGAGGTGTTGTAATAGGCATTTCTGATCAATTTCAAATTCCTGTTAAATATATTGGAGTGGGTGAAGGTATCAACGATTTGCAAGTATTTAATAAAATTGAATTTGTAGATTCTTTCTTCAAATAAAATAATAATGTAAAAATAAAAAATATCATGCTGAGCTTGTTGAAGTATGATTTTTTTTCTCCAATATTATGAGAACCAAATCTAAAAAAGAAAATAAAATCAATGTAGTTACTTTAGGGTGCTCAAAAAACGTGTACGATAGTGAAATTTTAATGGGCCAATTAAAGGCTAACAATAAAAATGTTGTTCATGAGGATGAAAATGATGAAGGAAATATTGTTGTTATTAATACCTGCGGTTTTATTGGTGATGCTAAGGAAGAATCTATAAATACTATTTTACATTATGTTAATCGGAAAGAACTGGGTGAAATAGATAGAGTGTATGTTTCGGGTTGTTTAAGTGAGCGCTATAAGCCAGATTTACAAAAGGAAATTCCTAATGTAGATGAGTATTTTGGAACCCATGATTTACCTAATTTGCTAAAGGTTTTGGATGCTGATTATAAGCACGAATTAATTGGTGAGCGTTTAACAACAACTCCAACACATTATGCATATTTAAAAATTGCTGAAGGTTGCGATAGGCCTTGTTCATTTTGTGCAATACCTTTAATGCGAGGAAAACATGTTTCTACTCCGATAGAAAATTTAGTAATTGAAGCTACAAAACTTGCAAAAAAAGGAATTAAGGAATTAATTCTTATAGCTCAAGATTTAACATATTATGGTTTAGATATTTACAAGAAAAGAGCTTTGGCCGATTTATTAATAGAGTTGGTGAAGGTTGAAGGAATTAAGTGGATTCGTCTTCATTATGCGTTTCCAACTGGATTTCCATTAGATGTTTTGAAGGTTATAAAAAATGAACCTAAAGTTTGTAATTATTTGGATATTCCACTTCAACATATCAACGATGATATTCTGAAATCTATGAAAAGAGGAACATCTCATGAAAAAACTACCAAGTTAATTGCTAAATTTAGAAAATCGGTTCCAAATATGGCAATTAGAACCACCCTTATTGTTGGTTACCCTGGTGAGACTGAAAAACAATTTCAAGAATTGAAAGATTGGGTTCAAGAAATGCGTTTTGAACGTTTAGGTGCTTTTGCTTATTCACATGAGGAAAATACAACTGCTGCAGATTTAATTGATAATGTTTCACCAGAAGTAAAACAACAGCGTGTTAGTGAAATTATGGAAATTCAAAGTCAAATTTCGTTTGACTTAAATCAAGAAAAAATTGGAAAGACTTTTAAATGTATTATTGACCGTAAAGATGGAAATTATTTTATTGGTAGAACAGAATTTGATTCGCCAGATGTTGATAATGAAGTGCTTATTGATGCTACAAAACATTATGTTCAGGTCGGAAAATTTGCAACTATTGTAATAAATGACGCCACTGAATTTGATTTATATGGAGAACCAGAAATTAATTAAATATTAGCATAAAATCGAAATTTTTACAATTTCGATTTTTTTTTGATTCAATTTTCAATTTTTTATTCGACTAATACCCAATCACCTTTTTGAAGTAATGGTATTGCTTGTTTATATTTCATTGATTTATTTTCACCAGTCATAACATTTTTTAACGTAACGTGTTCATTTCTACCTATTTTACGTTCTGTTCTAACAATGGTTTCAACAATTTGTGGTTGTTGGGTTTTATTAGCTTCATTTGCTTCACTTGCTCCTTGATAATCTTCTTTACTAAGTTGCACTTTTTCCCTTTTTTGTTCTCTAGCCTGTGATACTTGAGTAGCGCCTTGTGAAGGTAATTCTCCTTTAAAAAGAAAAGATAAAACCTCTTTATTAACCTTATCGAGCATAGTGCTAAACAATTCAAAAGATTCAAATTTATAAATTAAAAGAGGGTCTTTTTGTTCATATGTAGCGTTTTGAACAGATTGTTTTAATTCATCCATTTGGCGTAAATGGTCTTTCCACGTGTCATCTATTATTGCAAGAGTAATATTTTTTTCAAAATCTGTTACTAACCCTTTTCCTTGAGATTCGTACGCTTCTTTTAAATTAGTAACCACTTTTAATTCTTTAATTCCATTTGAAAAAGGAACAACAATACGTTCGTATTTATCTCCATGTTTCTCAAATACATCTTTAATTACTGGGAAAGCAGCAAGAGCATTACGTTCTAATTTTTCTTTATAATGTTTGTAAACCTCATCAAATAATTGATTTGATAATTCTTGTTCAGATAAGTTTTTAAATTCTTCTTCCGAAAATGGGGCACTTGTTGATGAAAAACGAATTAATTCAAATTCAAAGTTTATAAAATCATTTGAAGGTTTGTTTTCTCTAATTAATAAGTTGCAAGTATCATATATCATGTTCACAATATCTACTTGTAATCTATCTCCATACAACGCATGTCTTCTTCGCTTATATACAACTTCACGTTGAGAATTCATAACATCGTCATACTCCAATAAACGTTTTCTAACACCAAAGTTATTTTCTTCAACCTTACGTTGGGCTCTTTCAATAGATTTGGTAATCATAGAATGCTGAATTACTTCACCTTCTGTAAGTCCCATTCTATCCATCATTTTTGCAATTCGTTCAGAACCAAATAATCTCATTAAATTATCTTCAAGAGAAACATAAAACTGAGATGAACCAGGGTCTCCTTGTCTACCGGCTCTACCACGTAATTGCCTATCTACACGTCTAGAATCATGTCTTTCAGTTCCTATAATTGCTAGTCCACCAGCCAATTTAACTTCATCAGAAAGCTTAATATCGGTACCCCTACCTGCCATATTTGTTGCAATGGTAACAATACCAGCATTACCAGCTTCTGCTACAATATCAGCTTCTTTCTTATGAAGTTTTGCATTTAATACATTGTGGGTTATTTTTCTAATAGCCAACATTCTTCCTAATAATTCAGAAATTTCTACAGAAGTTGTACCAACTAATACGGGGCGACCTTGTTTAACTAAATTTTCAATTTCTTCAATTACTGCGTTGTATTTTTCACGTTTCGTTTTATAAACTAAATCTTCTCTATCAAATCGTATTAAAGGAACATTCGTTGGTATTTCTATAACGTCTAATTTATAGATTTCCCAAAATTCTCCAGCTTCAGTAACTGCCGTTCCAGTCATACCAGATAATTTTCGGTACATTCTAAAATAGTTTTGAAGCGTTATAGTAGCGTAAGTTTGGGTTGCGGCTTCAATTTTTACATTTTCTTTAGCTTCAATTGCTTGATGTAAACCATCTGAATATCTTCGGCCTTGCATAATACGACCGGTTTGTTCATCAACAATTTTAATTTTATCATCCATTATTACATATTCAATATCTTTTTCAAATAATGTGTATGCTTTTAAGAGCTGGTTCATAGTGTGAATTCGTTCACTTTTTGTGCTAAATTCTGTAAAAAGTTCTTCTTTTTTAAGTGTAATTTCTTCCTTACTGATTTCTTCTTTATCTATACGCCCAATTTCTACACTTAAATCGGGTAAAATAAAGAAGTTTTCATCGCCATCATTTCCAGACAAATACGTTATTCCCTTATCAGTTAATTCTATCGAATTATTTTTTTCATCAATAACAAAATACAATTCCGCATCAATAAATGGCATTTCACGGTTATTGTCTTGCATATAAAAATTCTCGGTTTTTTGAAGTAATTGTCGAATCCCTTCTTGACTCAAAAATTTAATTAATGCTTTGCTTTTAGGCAATCCTCTATAGACTCTATACAACAATATACCACCTTCTTTGGTGTTACCTTCACTAATAAGTTTTTTGGCTTCAGCTAAAACTCCGGTTAAATAATTACGTTGTGTACTAACCAACCCATCTACTACGGGTTTAAGTTCATTAAATTCGTGTCTATCTGCGTTTGCAGTTGCGCCAGAAATAATCAATGGAGTTCGTGCATCATCAATTAAAACAGAATCGACCTCATCTACAATTGCGTAATTATGAGGTTTTTGAACTAAATCGTTTGGAGAATGTGACATGTTATCACGTAAGTAATCAAAACCAAACTCATTGTTAGTACCGTAGGTAATATCAGAATTATACGCTTTTCTTCTGGCATCAGAATTTGGTTCGTGGTGATCAATACAATCTACACTTAATCCATGAAATTCAAAAATTGGCCCCATCCAGGCAGCATCACGCTTGGCAAGATAATCGTTAACAGTTACAACGTGTACGCCGTTACCTGTTAATGCATTTAAATAAACAGGCAATGTAGAAACCAATGTTTTTCCTTCTCCCGTCATCATTTCAGCAATTTTACCACTATGCAAAACGGCTCCACCTATTAGTTGAACATCGTAATGTACCATGTCCCAAATTACTTTTTTGCCTTGAGCATCCCAATGATTATCCCAAATAGCATCTGTATTATCTAAATTTACATTTTCTCTAAAAGCAGATAATTCTCTATCAAAAGGAGTAGCGGTTACTCGTAAAGTATTGTTTTCTACAAAACGCTTTGCTGTTTCTTTAACTAAAGCAAAAGCTTCTGGCATAATAGCATTCAGCGCTTTTTCTGAGGCCTCGTATGAAAGGTTTTTTAACTCATCTATTTCCGAATAAATATCTTCTTTTCTATCAATAGTTGCATCAACAGCCTCAGTCTCCAAAATCGTTATGGCATTTGTGAATTCGTTTGTTGCTTCTTTTATTCGTTGTTTAAAGGCAATTGTTTTTGCTCTTAACTCATCATTTGATAATTTTAAATATTCATTTTCAAAGAAATTGACTTGGCCAATTATTGGTTCCAATAATTTTAGGTCTTTCTTATTTTTATCACCAACAAATAACTTTAGAACAGAATTTAATATATTCATAATTTTGATATCTAGTAAATTGTAATTACCATTTTAATAGTAATTACTAATGGTTTATAATAATGAAACGAAATTAAAATATTTTGAATTTAAAACACTTAATAATTTCAGAAAATTTTATTGATTATATGATAAAAAAAAAGTCTCATTTTGAGACTTTTTTTGTTTTTTATTTAGTATTCATCCTCATTCCAAAGATAATCTTCGTCCGACGGATAGTCTGGCCAAATTTCCAAAATAGATTCGAAATTTTCTTCTTCATCTTCAATCTCTTGGAGGTTTTCTACCACTTCTAAAGGTGCACCAGTTCTGATCGCATAATCGATTAATTCATCTTTAGTTGCTGGCCAAGGCGCGTCTGATAAATAAGAGGCTAATTCTAGTGTCCAATACATAGCTTTGAATTTTATTATTTGTGCAAAAGTAATTTTTTTAGTTAAAAAGTCAAGTTATTTTTGATATTATTTTATATAACAAAGAACTTATTTTAATTTTTCAGGAATCCATTGTATTTCACTCCCTTGCAAGTCTTTAGTCAATTTCCGTGCCAACACAAATAAATAGTCTGAAAGTCTGTTTAAATATACCAATATAGACTCATTTACTGGCGAGTTATAATGAAGTTCAGTACAACGTCTTTCAGCTCTGCGACAAATACAACGAGCAATATGACAAATTGACACTGTTGGGTGGCCACCAGGTAAAATGAAATGAGTCATTTCTGGTAATTCATCATTCATTAAATCCATTTGTTGCTCTAAAGTTGAAATAGAGTTAGGATTAATTGTTGGAATGTTTAAGCGATCTTTTCCATTTTTAAGTATTTTTTTATCAGGTGCAGTAGCTAATATAGCTCCTGCGGTAAATAAATTTGTCTGGATTTCGATGAGAACAGTTTTTATTTGAATATCTTTTATATGATCTCTAATAAAACCAATATAAGAATTGAGTTCGTCAACTGTTCCATAAGCTTCAATTCGTATATTATGTTTTGGAACTCTCGTTCCTCCAAATAAAGAAGTTTCACCTTTGTCTCCTGTTTTAGTATATATTTTCATAAAAATTATTTTAAAAATAAAAAATACTTGTTTTAATGGTTGTAAAATTAGTGAAATTTAGATTCTTACCGTAAAATGTTGTTTTGTTTGTTCCTTTTTAAAAAACACAATTCCAAAATAATAAGTGTTGATAGTTACAGAAACATTCGGGTTTTTTTTAATAATGTTCCAGGCTTCATACATTTCTTTTGAATAATAGATATCATCGAAAATAAAAACTGAAGTTGTTTCAGCATTTTTTAAACAAAGTTCAAAATAGTTTAGTGTCGGATTTTTTTTATGATTTCCATCAAAAAATATGCAATTGAATGTTTGATTTTCTAATATTTCTGGAAGTACTTGTTCAAATTGTCCAATTTTTAATTCAATACTAGTCAACCCAAAATGATTAAAAGTTTCTTGAGCTATTTTTGCAGTGTTACTACAACCTTCTATGGTAGTTATTTTTGATTTTGGATACCCGAAACTTAAAGCAGAAGTTCCAATTCCAACGGAGGTTCCAATTTCTAAAATACTTTTGGGTTTTAGGTAATTTACTAATTTGGCTAAAAATATTGCTTTTTTAAGTGAACTTCCAGCAACCACTGCAATTAATCCAATTTTTCGACGGTTATTTTTAAACACCTTAGAGCCACTTCCATAATCGATTACGTCGATAGTATTTGGATTTGATTTTAAAAATTGTATGACGTTTTTAATGGAATTGCGAGTAGTTTTATCAGCATTTTTATAGAAACATTTGGTTACTAAATCATAAATAAAAGGGGAATGAATTCCATGTTGATTTGTAGATTTAATTAAAAATTTAAAATATGAAAAGACTTGAAACCACATATTATAGTTGTATTTATTACGAAAATAGTTTAAAAATTATTTTAATCTGTTATTAAAAATTATATTTGCGTTACCTCAATAAAATTTTATGAAGAAACTTTTTTTTTACATTTTGATTTTGTCATTAGGGTCATCTTGTATCACAACTAAACAAATGACTTCTTTTCAAGGTGAGCCAAAATCTAACCTAGAAATTTATAAATTGAATAATGAACCTTATCGATTACAAGTTAATGATGTTGTAACTATTTTTATAAAAGCAGAAAATAAAGATTTAGTAACATTATTTGCACAAGGTGAGTCGTCTGGTTATTCAGTAGATAGACAAGGGAATATTCGAATTCCATATTTGGGAGATGTTAATGTTTTGGGTTATACGGAGAAGGAAATTAGAGAGAAAATAGAAATTGAATTAACAAAATATATTAAGGATACAGCTGGGGTATTTGTTACGGTAAAGCTAGCAGGAATTAATTTTGTGGTAACAGGTGAAGTTGGTTCTCCAGGAACCAAAAATTTAGCTCAAAATCAGGTTTCAATTGTAGATGCAATTTCAAATGCAGGTGAAATTTCCCAGTTGGGTAATAAAAAGGAAGTAGTATTAATTCGAAAATCATTGGATGGTGTTAAAAAATATAGTTTAGACTTAACCAGTATTGATATTTTCAATTCTGAACATTTTTACATTCAACCAAATGATATTATATATGTGGCCCCATTAAAACAAAAATCATGGGGAACAGGCACAAACGCTTTTCAAACATTCTCAACTGTGGTAACAATTTTATCTTTTGTTGTTAGTTCCGTTTTATTGGTTAAAAATATATAATTATTCAAATGGAAAATAAATTTAAATTTATTACAAATCCTAGTGAACAAATTTCTAGTATTAAAGATTATTTGTATCGAATTTTAGCTAATTGGCAATGGTTTGTTTTTTCAGTTGTAATTGCTTTACTTATTGCTTTTTATTACAATATTTCTACTGAAAAAATATTTGGTCTAAAAACCACCATTGTTGTTAAAGAAAAGCAAAACCCATTATTCGCAACAGGTACTAATATTGCATTTAATTGGGGAGGTGTAAGTGATCAGGTAGAATCTATTAGGAAATCATTGACCTCTCGTTCTCATAATGAGGAAGTTATTAATAGATTAAATTTTTACATTGAATATTTGAAAGAGGGTAGGTTTAGAAAGGATGATGTGTATGGTAAAACGCCTTTTTTAGTTAAACTTCAACCAAACCAGTTTCAATTACTTAATACCTTAATAAAAATTGAATTTATTGACAATGAAAGTTTTAATTTATCAATTGATTTTTCTGAAAAGGAATCTTACGAATTAATGAATTATAAAGATGAAACAATTAAGGAATATTTTTCAGATGAAGCCGTTTTTTCAAAGAAATATCTTATTAACGAATATATTAATTTACCTTTCTTAAAAGGGCAATTGGAAGGATTGGTGACTGAAAATAGACTTAAAGGAAAAATATTTTATTTAAGATTAAAACCCATTAATTTAGTTACTGAAAAATACCAAAATATTAGAGCTACAGGTTTACAAGGTACTTCTTTAGTTGAAATTACACTTACTGGTGCAAACAAAAACAGACTTGTTGATTATTTAAATAAAACAGTTGAAGTTTTGGCTGAAAGAGAATTAGAACGAAAAACTAATTATGCGCATAGTACCAAAGATTTTATTGATGCGCAGTTTAAAACCACTTCAGATAGTTTACAAGTTATTGAAAGTAATATTGGAAAGTATAAGCGAGATAATTCCATATATCAATTATCTGCAGAAGGAAGTGAAATTTTTTCTAAAACGATAAGTTTAGATAATGCACAAAAAGTATTACTTGATAAAATTGAGTATTTAGATAATTTGACAAATTATATTAAAACTCATGAAAATTACACGAACATTCCAGCACCAGCAATCATAAATATTGAAGATGGTTCAATTTCTGAAATGGTTGGTCAATTAACACAATTATCAATTAGAAAAGATCAGCTCTCTAAACAAGTAACTGGAAATCATCCAGCTTTAATTCAGATCAGACAAGATGCAGAGACTACGAAAAGAGTTGTTTTAGAAAATATTTCATCGTTAAGAAAGGCAATAGTTTTAAACCTTTCAAACAGCAGAGGTAGACTGGGTGGCTATGCTAATGAGTTGAGTAAACTACCAAAAAAAGAGCAGCAATTAATTAATTACGAACGAAAATACAGCTTAACTGAGAATAATGTTGTCTTTTTAATGCAGAAACGTTATGAAGCAGATATAGCCATCGCAGCAAGCGTTTCTGATATTTCAATTTTAGATTCAGCCAAAGATACCGGACAAGGTTCAGTGTTGCCACGTAAAGAATTTAATTATATGATTGCCTTATTATTAGGAGTTTTAATTCCTTTATTTTTAATTATAATTAGAGAAATTTTTGATAATAGTATTAAAACAGTTGAAGACATTGAACGAATTTCACCAATTCCAGTACTTGGTGTAATTGGTAAAAGTGGCATTGAAAGTAATTTAGCAGTGTTTTTAAATTCAAAATCTTCTGTAGCTGAATCTTTTAGAGGAGTAAGGTCCAATTTACAATTTTTATTTACCCGAAGTTCAAAAGATAAAAGCAAAACAATATTGGTAACATCTTCGGTTAGTGGAGAAGGTAAAACGTTTATTTCAATTAATATGGCAACTGTTTTTGCATTAAGTGGAAAAAAAACCATTTTGGTTGGTTTGGATTTGCGTAAGCCAAAAATATTTGGAGATTTTAATTTATCCAATGAAAAAGGTGTTGTAAATTATTTAATTTCGGAGAATAGCAAATCGGAAGTTATTAGTTCTACTAATATTCCAAATCTTGATGTAATTACTTCTGGACTAGTACCACCAAATCCGTCTGAACTTTTATTAAGCGATGCTATCGCTGAATTATTAGCAAGTTTAAAAGAAGAGTATGAGTATATTATTTTAGACACGCCTCCAATTGGCTTAGTAAGCGATGCTTTAGAATTGGTAAAATTTGTTGATGCTACTATTTATGTAGTTAGACAACGATATTCTCAAAAACCAATGCTTAAGATGATTAATGATAAATATTTAAAAAAGGAAATTTCCAATATAAGTATAGTATTGAATGATTTTAAAATAAAATCGAAATATGGCTACGGTTACGGATATGGTTACGGCTATGGATATGGACTTGGTAAATATTCAAGTGGGTATGTTTCAGATATTAATTCTTCTTTTTTAACTAAAGTAATGAGGAGATTTAAAAAGAAATAGAAATTAATACTAAACTCGTAATCCATTAATAAATACTTGGTCAATTTGGTGATTTCCAAATGAATATGGAATAAAATTATAACTAGGTATTACTTTTGTAATAATAAAATTAGCTTTTTTACCAATACAAATACTTCCATGAGTTTTTTCTAATCCCATTGCGTATGCACCATTTATGGTTGCAGCGTTGATAGCTTCTTCGGGTGTCATTTTCATTTTAATGCATGCTGTTGATATTACAAAATTCATATTTCCAGAAGGTGTTGAACCAGGGTTATAATCTGTTGCCAATGCTAGGGGTAATCCAGCATCAATTATTTTGCGGGCAGGGGTATAAGGAATACCTAAAAAATAGGAACACGAAGGCAATGCTACAGGCATAGTTTTACTATTTTTTAAAATTTTGATATCATCAGAATTCATTATTTCTAAATGATCTACAGAAAGTGCTTTATTTTTCACCCCAACTTCAACTCCACCAATAGCTGTAAACTGATTTACATGAATTTTACCTTGTAACCCAGCTTTTTTTCCGGCTTGTAAAATTTTATGTGTGTCTTCAACGTTAAAATAACCAGTTTCGCAAAAAACATCAATATAATCAGCTAATTTTTCTTTTTTTACTATTGGCAATATTTCTTGAATCACATAATCTATATAATCACTTTTTTTATCTTTAAATTCGATAGGCAAGGCATGTGCAGCTAAAAAAGTAACTTTTATGGTGATAGGATATTTTTGTTTTAATTTTTTAATTACTCGAAGCATTTTTAATTCACCTTCTTTATTCAAACCATAACCTGATTTGATTTCTATAGCCCCAGTTCCAAGTTTCATAACTTCTTCAATTCTATGAGAAGATTGGTCGAATAAATCTTCTTCAGAAGTCTGAATTAACACTTTTGATGAATTTAAGATTCCACCACCATTTGCAGCAATTTCTTCATAAGTTAATCCATTAATTCTATCTACAAATTCTTGCTCACGGTTCCCTGCATAAACAATATGAGTATGGCTATCGCACCAAGCAGGCAAAATAGACCCACCAGATGCATCTATTGTAATTTGAGATGTTATATTTGGCACATTGCTCATAGTACCAAAATCCTTAATAAGATCATTTTCAATTAGCAAATAGGCATTTTTTATGGTTGGAAGAATTTTCATATCAGCACCTTTTACTATGTATTTTGGTACATTTTCTATTTGAATTAATTCTTTAATATTGATAATTAAGGTTGTCATAAAAGGTAATTTAACAGTTCAAATATACAGGAATTTTGAGAGGTATTAAAAATTGAATTTTAATAAATTAATTCTCCATAAGAACACATCAAAAATACCAAAAAACCATAGATATAAAGATAGTTTGCAGTACCTTTGCAAAAATTTTTAAAATGAATAAAGCTATATATATTGCAACTAGTGAACCTAATAGTGGTAAGTCTATTGTTTCACTAGGTTTAATGAGAATGTTATTGGGAAAAACGGCAAAAGTTGGATATTTTAGACCTATAATTGACGATGTTTCTAAAGGTAAAAAAGACAATCATATCAATACCATTATATCACATTTCGATTTGGATATTAATCCAGATGATGCTTTTGCTTACACGCGTTCCCAATTTATTAAAAAAAGAAACAAAGGTAAAGAAGGTGAAATAATAGATACTATTATTGAAAAATATAAAGCTCTTGAGGAAAAGCACGATTTTATGTTGGTTGAAGGCTCTGATTTTTCTGGTGAAGGGGTTGCTATTGAATTAGATGCAAATATTTTAATTGCAAAAAATTTAGGAATCCCGGCAATTATTGTTTCGAGCGGAGTTGGCAAAACTATGGACGAATTTATAGGTGATTTGTGTTTGGCATACGATTCTTTCAAAGATAGGGATGTTGAAGTTCTAGCTGTAATTGCTAATAAGGTTCAAGAGGTTAATATTCAAATGGTAAAAGAAGGCGTACAAAAAAATATACCAAAGAATGTTTTTGTTGGAGTAATTCCAATGATTGCATCATTGAAAAACCCTACGATCAAAGAAATAGCCAAATCGATAGGAGCCGAGGTTTTATACGGAAAAGAATTTATTAATAACCAATCTTCAAGTTTTAAGGTAGGAGCAATGCAATTGAGAAATTATCTTACTTATTTAGAAGAAGATTGTTTAATAATTACTCCTGGAGATAGAGCTGATATTATTTTGGGGGCGTTGCAGGCAAATATTTCAACCAATTATCCAAAAATTTCTGGTATTGTATTAACAGGTGGAATTATGCCTGAAGATTCAATTTTAAAACTGATTGAAGGGTTATCGCAAATAGTACCAATTTTAACTGTAAGTGAAGGAACTTTTGAAGTTGCAAATAAAATTGGGGCAGTTCGTTCTCATATGTATGCTGGGAACAAGAAAAAGATTGCAACCTCCTTAAATACCTTTGATAAATTCATAGAAGTTGATGCATTAATTGAAAAATTAATTGCATTCCAAAATGTTGGAATGACTCCGAAAATGTTTCAGTATAACTTATTAAAAAGAGCCAAAAATCACAGAAAACATATTGTTCTTCCCGAAGGCAATGATGACCGAATAATAATTGCTGCATGTAGGTTAATTGAAATGGATATTGTTGATTTAACGATTTTAGGTTCTAAAACTAATATTGAATACAAAATTCAGCAATTAGGATTGCATTTTGATTTGGATAAAGTTCAAATTATTAACCCTATTGAGTCTGATTATTATTCTGATTTCTCTAATACCTTATTTGAACTAAGAAAAGATAAAGGATTAACTATAGATGTGGCTGAAGATTTAATGGGTGATGTGTCGTACTTTGGAACCATGATGGTTTATAAAGGTCTTGCAGATGGAATGGTTTCTGGAGCTGCTCACACAACTCAACACACTATTAAACCTGCTTTGCAATTTATTAAAACAAAACCAGGAGTTTCGGTTGTATCATCTATATTTTTTATGTGTTTAGAAGATCGAGTTTCTGTTTTTGGAGATTGTGCCATTAATCCAAATCCAACTGCAGAGCAACTTTCTGAAATTGCAATTACATCGGCGGATTCTAGTATGAATTTTGGAATTGAACCTAAAATTGCAATGCTTTCCTATTCATCTGGGGAGTCTGGAAAAGGAGCGGATGTTGATAAAGTAAGAGAAGCAACTGAAATTATTAGAAGAAAAAGACCAGATTTAAAAGTAGAAGGCCCAATTCAATACGACGCGGCTGTTGATGCTAGAATAGGTAAAAGTAAAATGCCAGATTCTGAAGTTGCTGGGCAAGCAAATGTTTTGATATTTCCAGATTTGAATACAGGAAATAACACGTATAAGGCAGTTCAAAGAGAAACAGGAGCATTAGCTATTGGCCCAATGTTACAAGGTTTAAATAAACCGGTAAATGATTTAAGTAGAGGTTGTACTATAGATGATATTTTTAATACTGTAATATTAACAGCAATACAAGCGCAAGATTTATAAAATGAAACGAGCATTAAAATTTTTATTTTCAAGAGAATTATTAATAGCGAACAGCATTTGACCATTAAAAAACAATAAAAATAACACATGAAAATATTAGTAATTAATTCAGGTAGTTCTTCCATTAAATATCAATTATTTAAAATGCCACAAGAAGAAGTTATTTGTTCAGGTTTGGTTGAAAGAATAGGTTTAAACGATGCGGAGATTCATTATAAATCTGAAAATCATAAAATTGATGAAGTTGGAGAAATTCCGAATCATAAAATAGGGTTAGAAAAAGTTGTTAAATTGCTACTTGATCCAAAAGTAGGGGTATTAAAATCTACTTTAGAAATTGAAGCTGTTGGTCATAGAGTAGTGCACGGGGGAAGCACATTCTCAAATACAACTATTATAAATCGGGAAGTTAAAGATCAAATTAAAAAATTATTTTCTTTAGCTCCTCAACACAATCCGGCAAATTATGAAGGTATTATTGTTGCTGAAACAATGTTTCCTGAAGCAAAGCAAATTGCAGTTTTTGATACAGCCTTCCACCAAACTATACCAGTTGAAGCTTATAAATATGCCATTCCAAATAAATTTTTGGAAGAACATAAAATTAGAAAATACGGATTTCACGGTACCAGTCATAAATATGTTTCTGAAAAAGCAATTGAATATTTGGGAATTAAAAATTCTAAAATTATTACAATTCATTTAGGGAATGGTTGTAGTATGGCCGCTGTGAAAGATGGGAAAAGCATTGATACTTCGCTAGGGTTTGGACCTGTAACAGGGTTAATAATGGGTTCTAGAAGTGGTGCCATTGATCACGCTATTATTTTTCATTTGGTAAATAATTTAGGTTATGAATTAGATGAAGTTAACAGCATGTTGCAAAAAGAAAGTGGGATGTTTGGATTAACTGGTTATAGTGATTTACGTGATATTGAATCTGAAGCTGAAAAGGGAAATAAAGAATGTCAGTTAGCGTTGGATATGAGTGCATATAAAATAAAACATTATATTGGAGCTTATGTTGCTGCTATGAATGGTTTAGACGCTATTGTATTTACTGCTGGAATTGGAGAAAATTCTGAGGCTATTAGAAACTTGGTATGTGCTAATATGGAATATTTTGGAATTGAAATAGACAAAGAGAAAAATAAAGTTAGAGCTAAAAAAATAACTGAAATTCATTCCTTAAATGCAAGAACAAAAATATTAATTGTTCCTACTAATGAAGAGGTTGAAATTGCAAAACAATCATTTGAATTGTTATAAAAAAAAAGCACTGAATTTCAGTGCTTTTTTTAATTAAAGTCAATCTTATTTTAAAGAACCAATCATTTCTTCTGGTTTAACCCAAGCATCGTAATCTTCAGGAGTTACATATCCTAATCTTACAGCTTCTTCTTTTAATGTAGTTCCATTAGTATGCGCTGTATTTGCTATTTCAGCAGCTTTATAATAACCAATTTTTGTGTTTAATGCTGTAACCAACATTAATGAATTATTTAATAGTTCTTTAATTCTCGGGTAATTTGGTTCTATACCAACGGCGCAATGCTCATTAAAACTGTCAGAAGCGTCCCCTAATAATCGTGCCGATTGTAAGAAATTGGCACACATTACAGGTTTAAAAACATTTAATTCATAATGACCTTGAGCACCTCCAAATGTAATGGTAACATCATTACCAATTACCTGGGCGCAAACCATTGTTATTGCTTCAGATTGGGTTGGGTTTACCTTACCTGGCATAATTGAGCTTCCTGGTTCATTTGCTGGGATAATTAATTCTCCAATTCCAGATCTTGGTCCAGAAGCCATCATTCTAATATCGTTTGCAATTTTATTTAATGAAACAGCTAATTGTTTTAATGCACCATGACTTTCAACTAATGCATCGTGTGAAGCTAATGCCTCAAATTTATTTTCAGCTGTAATAAATGGTAAGCCTGTAAATTCTGCAATTTTTTGAGCTACGAGAACATCGTATCCTTTAGGCGTATTTAGTCCAGTTCCAACCGCTGTTCCACCTAGTGCTAATTCAGCTAAATGAGGTAATGTATTTTCTAATGCTTTTAATCCGTGATTTAATTGAGAAACGTAGCCAGAAAATTCTTGCCCTATGGTAAGCGGAGTTGCATCCATAAGATGTGTACGTCCAATTTTAACAACATCTTTAAATTCTTCAGATTTTGCTTTTAGAGTATCTCTCAATTTTTTTACACCTGGAATGGTAACATCATTTATCATTTTATAACAAGCAATGTGCATTCCAGTTGGGTAAGTATCATTACTAGATTGTGACTTGTTCACATCATCATTTGCTTGTATCACAGGTTCTCCTTCTCCAATAATATTTCCTGCAATTTCATGAGCTCTGTTTGCAATTACTTCATTACAGTTCATATTACTTTGGGTACCAGATCCTGTTTGCCAAATAACTAAAGGAAACTGATCATCTAATTTTCCTTCTAAAATTTCTTCACAAACTTTAGAAATTAAATCTCTTTTTTCTAATGGTAATACACCTAAATCGTAATTTGCATGAGCAGCGGCTTTTTTTAAATATGCAAATCCATATATCACTTCTAAAGGCATAGAACCAGAAGGTCCTATTTTAAAATTATTTCTTGATCGTTCGGTTTGAGCTCCCCAATATTTATCAGCAGGAACTTCAATTTTACCCATTGTGTCTTTTTCTATTCTATATTTCATTTTAATATTGATTAAGGTAATTACTAACCATGTAAAGTTACAAATTATACGTTTTGAACTTTCCAAAGGAGAGGAATATTTTTTAAATTATTTAGTAATAAAAGTAACCAATAAAAAATAAGTAAACTTTAGTAGTTAATTTAAAATAAATAGTATTTTTGTAAAAATTAATAAAATACTTTAAAAGTTATGGATTTATCCCAATTTTCTGGATTTTTAGTTTTCTTAACCGTTTTTACAATGGGGTTTTGGTTAATGATTTTTTTAATTACGTTTGTTATTCCTTATTGGTTAATTGGATATTTTAAAGAATCTTGGAAATATAGAAAGGCTGCAAAAGTAGAAGCTAAGAAGTAAAAAAAATAAATTATATATAAAAAAAGGGAGCAATTTTAATTGCTCCCTTTTTTTATGCTTTAAACATTTCTTCTTCGCCTCCTTCAGAATCTCTTTGAGGTCTTTCTCTTTTCTTTTTCTGATTTAATCTATACGTAAAGTTTAATAATACTTGACGCTTTCTCCATTGAAATTCATTAACAGAAATAGTGTTTGGAGAATAATTTGTTGATTCTCTCTTACGAGTGTTAAATAGATCGCTTACGTTTAAAGAAATAGTACCATTATCTTTTAAAATATCCTTACTAAAGGCTAAGTTAACCCCAAACATAGCTTTATTTTTAGATTGAGCTCCTTCTGAGGGTCCCATATACATACCACTTGTTTGCCAATCAATTTTTCCAGGTAGGGTTATTCTAGAATCAAAGCGTGTAAACCAACTTGTATTTTCGGCATCATAACTGATACCTTCATAAAACCCATCAGTTACAGATTTAAAGAAATTAAAACTATTGGTTAATCTCCACCATTTATAAGGATTATAATTTGCAGTAAATTCAAATCCATATCTATCTTGGGAACTTAAATTTATAGGTTGTCTAATAAGAACTAATGTTAGATTTCCGTCAATAATTCTATTCTCCTCGGTTTGAATTCTTTCAAAATTGTTTGTTGTATGCTGGTAATAAACAGATGAATTTAAAGTTATCTTATCCCATCTTTTTAAATATCCTAAATCAAAGGAATTAGTATACATTGGATCTAAATAAATGTTTCCTTTGTTAATGGAAGTTTCACTAGTTCTCGACTCAAAAGGGTTTAAAAACCAATGATGTGGTCTTCTTAATCTTCTACTGTAACCCAATGTTAAATTTTCAGTATCGCTAAATTCATAACCAAAATTTATGGTTGGAAATAGTTCAGTAAAATCTTTTTTATTATCGGGCTGGTCAACTAATTTTATGTTTCTATCCGTTGTTTCCATTCTTAAACCAAATAAATAGGAGAATTTATTAATTTTTTCTCCGTATTGAGAGTAAACAGCAAACACATTTTGATCAAACTCTAATGCATTAGAAAAATTAAGATTATTGATGTATTGGTTAGTTGTGAAATCATAATCTTCTACCAAATAATCTGAATTTAAAGAGGTAATGTCGGCTTTAAATCCGAATTCAAATTGTGCTTTTTCTCCAAGGGGTAACACATAATCTCCTTTAAATAGTAAATCTTTAGATTCATTATTGGTTAAACTCCTTTCAGGATTGTTTATTACTAGTGTAGGAAAAGTATCTGAGTCTGTTAAATTAGATTGATTTCCTTCAGTGCTTGATCCATATTGGAAATCTAATGTTAGTTTATGACCAGATTTAGTAAAATCTTTTGAATAATTAAGTGCATATTCAATGGTTTTATCTTTTTCATCAGAGCTATCAATTCTTTCGTTAACACGTGTCATTATTTTTGATGCGTTCAACTCATCTGTAATGTTAGTTGATAGGTCTTCTCCATTAGATTCTCTGTATAAAAATGTACCTGTTAAAGAGCTTTTATCTGATAAAAAATATTCTATACCAAAGCGAGTATTATAATTATTATTTAAACGTACAATTTCATTATTTTCATTTCTAAATTTAGGAGCTCCAGCAATTGGATTTAAATAAGTGGTGTTACTAAATGAGCTGCCTGGAGCATTTCTATAGGAATAACCACCATTTCCAAAATAATTTACCTTATCGGTTCTATAATTTAAACTAGCAGATGCACCTAAATTATCAGGATGTCCAGTAGTTGCGGTAAATGAACCATTGAATCCTTGAGCTTTACCTTTTCGTAAAATAATATTTAATATTCCGGCCGTACCTTCTGCTTCATAACGTGCTGAAGGACTTGTAATTACTTCGACTTTTTCAATAGCATCAGCAGGTAATTGTCTTAATGCATCGGTACCGCTTAAACCAACCAACCCAGATGGTTTTCCATTTATTAAAATTCTTACATTTTCACTGCCTCGTAAACTAACATTTCCTTCAACATCAACAGATACTGATGGAACATTATCTAATACATCTGCTGCAGTACCACCTTTTACAGTCATATCTTTACCAACATTATATATTTTTTTGTCAAGTCTAATCTCAACAGTACTTTTTTCAGCAATTACTTCCACTTCATTTAAGGCTTCGGCATTAATTTCTAATGAAATTACACCTAGATTAGTATCAACTGTTAAAGCTCTATTTGGAAATTTTTTTGTTTTAAATGAAATAAATTCCACTGAAATATTGTAGGTTCCTTTTGCTACTGGAATATCAAAATTACCTTTATCATCTGTTATTCCTCCATTTAGCGATTTCCCATTTACAGGTGTAAAAATTATTGTTGCGTATTCTAATGGCTGTTTGGTTTCAATGTCTATTACTTGACCCTTAACACTAATTTGAGGTGCATTTCCTTGCATCTGTCCAAACATGGTATTTGAAAGCGTTAAAATTAGCATCAAAATTTTAATTCTTTTCATAAATATATTTTTGTTTATTTCAGGGACAAATATAGTGGTTAACCAAGTAGTTATATGTTAACTAGTGTTAATGAATACTAAGGAAAGTTGGACTTAAAAAAGTTAGATTCTAAGGTTAATTTAATAAATTAAATTACTGATAAACAATTAGTTAAATAGTAATTGTGATAATTATATTAAAGGTTTTGGGATTTATTTTTGTGTTAAAAAAAACTTAAATTTTATAAAATTGATTTAATTATTTCAGGCGGACGTCCAATAACAGCTTTTCCATTGTTTATCACAATTGGTCTTTCAATCAATTTTGGATTTTCAATCATTACTTTGATAAGTTCCATATCAGTAAGATTTTTTGCTTTGTAATTTTCTTTCCATAAAGATTCATTCTTTCGAATTAATTCTATTGGAGAAATACCTAATAATTGTATGATTTCAGTTAATTCAGCCTTTGTTAAAAGTTGGTCTAAATATAAAACAACTTCAAATTGTGTATTAGATTCTTCCAAAATGGCAAGACCTTCCCTGCTTTTACTGCATCTTGGGTTATGGTATATCTTCATTAATATAAGTTAATAACTATTTAAAATTTAGGCTTATTTTCTTTTATTTCAAAATCAATTTTTCTATCTTTTTTACTTTGGTTAAAACGATAAGTAAATGATAATAAGATGTTTCGATGTTTACTTTTATTTAAAGTATTGGAAAAATAATTAGTTTCAAAACGATTTCTATCAGTTTTCTCAGATAAAAATAAATCGTCAACAGATAGACTAATAGATGCATCCTTATTAAACAAATCTTTGTTAATTGCTAAATTGGCATTAGTATATGCTTTTCTAATGGAATAACGTGCTTCAGATTCTAATACATGCTGAATATTACTTTGAATATCAAAAACGCCTGGAATTTTTAACTGAAATAATAAACTCATTTCACCACTCAAACTACTATGTTCATAATCTTTATTAATATTTTCGTTTAATTCATTTTTTATAGTAAGTTTACCTTTTCTGGTCATATTAAAGATACTTACAAAACCTGTAAAATTTAAGATATTTGAAACTTTATAGCTACTGGTCAAATTTATTCCGTAATAGTCTAAATTACCTACGTTATACGGTTTTGTAAGTATTTTTGAAATACCGTTTATAGTTTCACCTGTTTCATAAGTAACGAATTCCCAATACTCATCTATTTTCATAAAGAATATAGTAGGAGCAAAGGTTATTTTTTCGCCAGAATATGCATAAAGAAGTTCTATATTGTTTGTAATAATAGGATTTAAATGAACATTTCCTTTATAGGAAGAGGTTTCACTTATTTTTTGTTCAAAAGGTTGTAAGCGGTTGTAGTCAGGATTGACAACTGATTTTCCATAACTCAAACTTAACGATTTTGTATCTGAAAATGAATATTGAAAGTAAGTTGAAGGAATTAAAAATTTGTAATCCTTTTTTTGAGAAATATCTTGTGAAAGATAGTTAACGTCGAGCTCAATAAATTCTCCCCTTAAACCTAAAACATAAGAGAATTTTTCACCTTCATTTTCAAATTCAATAAAACCAGCATTTACTTTTTCTGTGTAATCCATGCTCGAAATAGAAGTACCACTTAATCTAAATGGGATTTTACCATTTTTATATGTATATCCGGTTATAAATGTTGAAGTTTTGTTAATTGGGTTATTAAATTTCAAATGATAATTAGTACCAGCCATTTTGTTTTTTATAACAAAATCCTCATTTGAAAATAAGTTATTGGTGTTAAAAATTGTATTATGAAAGTTCTCAAGATCACTGTACCGTCTCACAGATGCAGATAATTGCTGTCCTTCCTTTTTAAAATTGTGTTCAAGATCGATTAATAATTCAACAATCTCATCACTAAAATCTCCTTTAAAATCACGATCATTGCTTGAAGTAATCTGCCCTAAATTATTTATAAATGTAGTAATTCCAGGTGCTTTATTATTATTATTTATATTGGTATAATTTAGAACAGTTGATAAATTAGTTTGACTTGAAAGGTTGAAATCTGCACCAATTGTACTGTAAAAACCTTTCCCTTTACTATTGTTTTCAATTTTTTCGTTTACAGAAGACACTAACAATCCATTACTTATAAAATCTGAGTTAGTAACAATTTCATCTATAGGGTTTCTTTGAAAATAAGTGCTATTTACATAAAAATTGATCCCTTTAGACTTCTGGTTTAAAGTTAGTAATCCACCATAATAATCTTTATAACCTGCTGTGGTAGTAATAGATCCATTTAAGCCTTCCTTTTCCCCTTTTTTAAGAATAATGTTAATAACACCTGTGGTTGATGCCGCATATTTGGCTCCGGCATTTGGAATAACCTCAATATTTTCAATAGAACCTGCAGGAATTGATTTTAAACCTTCATTTTTAGTCATTGAAGACATTTTGCCATTTATTAAAATCAAAGGAGTTTTAATTCCGCCTATTTTAACATTTCCGTCAGGGGCAACTGAAACGGAAGGGATATTATTTAAAATTTCAGTTGCAGAGTTGCCAGAAGATGATAAGTCCCTTTCAACATTATAAACTATTTTGTTAGCCTTAAATTCAATGGTCCTTTTTTCGCTTAAAACTTCAACTTCGGCCAATAACTCAGTATCTATTTCCAATTCAATCACGGAAAGATTTATATTTCTATTAATTGATGAAATGTTCAGGTTTTTTGTTTTAAACCCAATAATTTCAACAGAAACATCGTAAGTACCTCTTTCGACATCAATGGAAAAATTTCCTTTGGAGTTGGAAATACCTCCATGTTTAATTTTAGAATCATCGGAATTTTTAAATATTATAGTTGCAAGTTCAATTGGTTCTTTTGTTGAACCGTCAATTATTTTTCCAGAAATGGTAAATGAAGTATACGCCTTTTGGCCGAAAGTAATAATTGGAACTAGTAAGAATAGCCCTATTAATAATTTTCTCATACAGTTATTTTTAGTTAATTCTTAGCAATTTTTAAATAAAATAACATTATAAAATGTAAATTCTTGTAAAAATACAAATTATATTGAATTAATCACTAATTGTTGGAAATTAAATACTGTTTGTTATTTTGTTAAAAGATTATTCCAAATTTATTTAAATCTAAAGCTAGGTTCGAATTTGACTTAAAGTGAATGGTGTGTAAATTAAACTTATTTGCGGCCTCAATGTTAGACGGATTATCATCAATAAAAATAGTACTTTCAGGATTTATTTGAAATCTATTTAGAATTAAGTGATAAATTTCTGGTAATGGTTTGTGCGTTTTTTCTTTACCAGAAACTACTACACCATCAAAACTATTAAAAAAGGGAAATAATTCTAAGGCTAAATCCCATTTTTCATCACTCCAATTGGTTAACGCATAAATTTTATATTTTCCTGAATCCTTCATTTTTTTGAATAGTGCAACATTCTCTTCAATAATACCAGAAAACATATGGTGCCATTCGTTGTAATAAATTCTAATTAGCTCTTCATATTGCGGAAATTCTGCAATTTTCACAGTTACTGCTTCTTCAATGGTTCTTCCGCCATCTTGAGCCATGTTCCATTCATGAGTACAAACGGTTTCTATAAACCAATTTGTTTTTTCAACATTTCCATTAAATACTTTTAAGTATACATTTTTAGGATCCCAATCTACTAACACTCCTCCTAAGTCAAAAATAATAGTATCAATTTTTTGTTTCATTTATAACTCATTTGAAGTTTCTTTTTGACCATTTTGCATTAAAAAGGCCTTTATAAAACCGTCTATATCGCCATCCATAACAGCATCAACATTGGCTGTTTCATGCAAAGTTCTAACGTCTTTCACTAATTTATACGGGTGCATTACATAATTTCTAATTTGAGATCCAAATTCTATTTTCATTTTTCCTGCTTCAATATCTTCACGTGCTTCATGCTGTTTTTTTAATTCAATTTCATATAATTGAGATTTTAGCATTTGCAAAGCTCTGTCTCGATTTTCATGTTGAGAACGCGTTTCTGAACAAGAAATTTGAATTCCTGTTGGTTTATGGGTTAACTGAACTTTTGTTTCAACTTTGTTTACATTTTGTCCACCCGCGCCACTAGATCTAGAAGTAATAATTTCTATATCGGCCGGATTAATTGTTATATCAATGCTATCATCTACCAAAGGGTAAGCATATACAGAAGCAAATGAAGTATGCCGTTTTGCATTACTATCAAATGGTGAAATTCTAACCAATCTATGCACACCATTCTCACCTTTTAAATAGCCAAATGCAAATTCGCCTTCTATTTCTATGGTTACTGTTTTAATACCAACAGTATCTCCTGCCTGAAAATTTAGTTCTTTAACTTTGTAACCTTGATTTTGGCTCCACATTAAGTACATACGCATTAACATTTCTGCCCAATCACAACTCTCAGTTCCACCTGCACCAGCAGTAATTTGAAGCACCGCACTTAAATTATCACCTTCTTCAGAAAGCATATTTTTAAATTCAAGTTTTTCAACTAAACCAGCGGTTGTATGATATAGTTTTTCGACCTCTTTTTCTGAAACTTCGCCTTCTTTAAAAAAATCGAAAAGAACCAAAATATCCTCATAGTTAGTTGTTATTTTTTTAAAATCTTCAACCCAACTTTTTTTAGATTGAATTATTTTCATAATTGATTCAGCCTCTTTTGAGTTATTCCAAAAATCAGGATTTAGAGTTTTCTCTTCCTCGTTAGAAATTTCAATTATTTTCTTGTCAATTTCGAGGTAAGTTTTTAAATTGACTATTCGTTCTTGTAATTTTAATATTTGATCGTTTGTTATCATTTCATGTAAAAAGTGACACAAAAATAATCTTTCATATTTAATCTATGCAAATTAATTTTTTTTCATTTTTTAATTATGTTTAAAATTAAATGGTTTAAGAAATTATAAATTATATTTGAAACAACAATAATTATAGAAATACGAACATCTCAATTATTTTATTAATTCTAATTTTTCTAAAAAAAATGAAATATTTTTTAAGTGTGTTATCGATTTTATTTTGTTTTTCGGGTATTTCTCAATCTTTTCAAAAAACTAAAGAAATGAAACATTTTAAAGGTTTTTTCGATTTTTTTTATGAGGAAAATACCGATAAGATATATTTAAAAGTTTCTAATGTTGATCAGGAGTTTTTATATGTAAATTCTTTGGCAGCAGGTATAGGTTCTAACGATATTGGTTTGGATAGAGGGCAATTGGGAGAAACGGCTGTAGTTAAATTTATAAAAGCGGGTAATAAGTTGTTGCTTATTGAGCCAAATTTAAAGTACCGCGCAGTAAGTGATAATTTAGAAGAAAAAAAATCTGTTCAAGAAGCATTTGCTCAATCCGTTTGGTACGGATTTCCTATTATTGAAACAATAGAGACTAATTATTTAATTGATGTTTCTTCATTTTTTATGAGTGATGCCCATGGTGTTTCGAACCGATTAAAATCTTCAAAGCAAGGTACTTATAAATTGGATCTTACTAAAAGTGCTTTTTATTTAGAACGAACAAAAGCGTTTCCTAAAAATGTAGAATTTGAAGCAATTTTAACTTTTACAGGCGAAGCAGAAGGGAATTTTATAAAAAGTGTAACACCAAATTCATCACTTGTTACGGTAAGACAACATCATTCATTTATAGAATTGCCTGACTCAAATTATAAAATGAGAAAATTTGATCCTCGATCAGGAGCAATAGGCATGTCATATTTAGATTATGCAACTCCAGTGGAATCAGATATAAAAAAGCAATTTATTATAAGACATAGATTAACAAAAAAAAATCCGGAAGCGTTACAAAGCGAACCTGTTGAGCCAATTATTTATTATTTAGATAGGGGAGCACCAGAACCAATAAAATCGGCTTTGCTAGAAGGAGGAAGTTGGTGGAACCAAGCTTTTGAAGCGGCAGGATATAAAAATGCATTTCAAATTAAAGTATTACCAGAAGGAGTTGATCCATTAGATATAAGGTATAACGTAATACAATGGGTTCATAGGTCTACACGTGGTTGGTCTTATGGTGCAAGCGTAGTTGATCCAAGAACAGGTGAAATTTTAAAAGGTCATGTTAGTTTGGGCTCTTTAAGAATTAGGCAAGATTATTTAATTGCCCAAGCATTATTAGGAATTCCAAAAGTGAATGATTCAGAAAATGAACTTTTAAAAATGGCTTTGGCAAGAATTCGACAATTATCTGCTCATGAAATAGGTCATACTCTTGGTTTTACCCATAATTTTGCATCAAGTGTTAATGATAGAGGGTCTGTAATGGATTACCCTCATCCATACGTTCAATTAACAGATGGGAACATAGATTTAAAGGATGCATATGATGTTGGAATTAAGGAATGGGATAAAGTTACTGTGGCTTATTCTTATCAAGATTTTCCTCCAAACTTGAATGAAACTCAAGAATTAAATAAAATTATTGCCACTTCTTTAGAAAATGGGTTGAAATTTATTACAGACAGCGACGCAAGAGCAGAAGGCGGAGCTCATATTTACGCACATTTATGGGATAATGGGTCGAATCCTGCTATTGAATTAAATAGGATTCTAAAAGTTAGAGCTAAAGCCATTGCCAATTTTTCAGTGGCTAATTTAGGGGATAATGAACCCTATACATCATTGGAAGATTTATTCGTTCCACTTTATTTTTTCCATCGTTATCAATTGGAAGCTACCATAAAATTAATTGGAGGAATAGATTACTCGTATGCAGTCAAAAATGATGGACAAAAAATTATTAAGCCAATACAGGCATTTTTAGAAAAGGAAGCGCTTGAAAGCATTTTGAACACATTAAAAGTTGAAACTTTAAAAATTCCAATTCATTTGATTGAATTATTTCCCCCAAGAGCAAATGGATTTCCTAGAACCAGAGAGTCTTTTAACTCTAAAAATGGAATTTCATTTGATGCTTTAAATAGTGCTTCAACGGCATCAGAGTTTGCATTAAATTTATTATTTAATCCTGAAAGAGCTTCACGTTTAATTCATCAAAAAGCATTATACAACCAAAATTTAGGATTGGACGAGTTGATAGATAGCGTGATAAATGAAAGTTTTAAAATGAATCATATCATAATATATGACTTTGAAATTCAGCAAAATATAAATCACGAAGTATTGCAAAGCTTGTTTTTTTTAGCTGCAAGTAATGTAGCTTCATTCCAAGCTAAAGCTATTACAAATTATAAATTGAAAGAATTAAGAAAATGGTTATTAACCAAAAAAGGATCAAAAGTAAATCAATCGTATACCCAAGAATATGTAGTATTAATAGATGACTTTTATAAAAATACATCAAAATACCAAAAAGTTATTGCCCCTAGAATTCCTGATGGAGCGCCAATTGGAAGTATGAGTTGCGATTTTTAAATAGAAAATTAACAAATTAATAATATGGAAATAAATTTAATAAGCGATACAGTAACCAAACCAACTAAAGGAATGTTGAAAGCAATGATGAATGCCGAAGTTGGTGATGATGTTTTTAAAACCGATCCAACAGTGAATCGATTACAAGAAAAAATTGCTGAAATATTTGGAATGGAAGATGCTCTTTTTTTTCCTTCTGGCACGATGGCAAATCAAGCTGCAATAAAATTACATACACAGCCAGGCGATAAAATGTTTTGTGATAAATGGGCACATGTCTACAATTTTGAAGGAGGTGGACCTGCATTTAATTCAGGTGTAACATCTTATTTAATTGATGGAGAGCGCGGTATGTTTAAAGCAAAACAGTTTAATGAAATAATTGAAGGTGGTAGATCTGATATTCATACTCCATTTTCAAGGCTAGTTTCCTTAGAAAATACTACGAATAAAGGGGGTGGAGCTTGTTGGGATTTTGAAGAAATATTGAAAATAAAAAAAATATGTACGACTAATAATTTAGCTTTTCATTTAGATGGTGCCCGACTTTTTAACGCCTTAGTAGCAAAAAATGAAACTCCAGATCAATATGGAAAAACTTTTGATACCATATCAATTTGTTTGTCTAAAGGTTTAGGTGCGCCCATAGGATCTGTTTTAATTGGAAGTAAAGAGCATATAGCAAAAGCGTTAAGAATTAGAAAATTATTTGGAGGAGCAATGAGACAAGCGGGATATCTCGCCGCCGCTGGTATTTATGCACTTGACAACCATGTTGAAAGGTTAGCCGTAGATCATACACGGGCAAAAATAATTGGAGCAACCTTATCTAACTGTCATTTAATAAAAAATGTGGAGCCAATTGAAACTAACATTGTTATTTTTAATGTTATTGATTCAATTAATGAATATGATTTTATTAATCGTTTAAAAGGTGCGGGAATCCTATTAATTAGTATGGGTCAAGGAAAACTAAGAATGGTAACTCATTTAGATTTTACCGAAGATATGTTAGAAAGCGTTGTAAGAACTATTGAAAATATTTAATTTTAAATGTAATTATACCAAAAGGAACGCGACTTAGAATTAAATATATTACAATGAAAAAACAATTAATTCTTCTAGCTCTTACTTTTTTAGTTACAAATAATATGCTGTCTCAATCGAGTCTAATTAAAAAATCAAAAATGAATACGAAAATAGAAACTGCAACGCTGGCCAATGGTTGTTTTTGGTGCACAGAGGCTATCTTTCAGCGGCTAAAAGGTGTTGAAACTGTTAAATCTGGATATACTGGAGGAAAACTAATAAATCCTACCTATAATGATATTACAACTGGATTAACAGAACATGCTGAAGCAATTCAAATTAAATTTGACGCAAGTGAAATTAGTTTTCAAGAAATTCTTGAAGTTTTTTTTAGCACCCATGACCCAACCACTAAAAATAAACAAGGTTTTGATGTGGGGACGCAATATAGATCTGCTATATTTTATCACAATGAAACTCAAAAGTTAATTGCAGAAAATTTTATAAAAGAATTAACAGAAGCTCATGTATTTGAAAATAAGATAGTAACAGAAATTTCAAAAGCTGATATTTTTTACATAGCCGAAGAGTATCATCAAAATTATTACAATAATAATAAAACACAGGGTTATTGTGTTGCAGTTATCAATCCTAAATTAGATAAATTTTTAAAAAAGTTTAAAAACAAATTAAAAGAAAACTAATTAAAAGAGTGTATTACCTTCAATTTTAAAGAACCAATGCAAGAAAAATATAAATTATTGATTTTAGGGTTGTTTTTAGATGGAGTTGGAATGCTATCTTTTGTAATACCATTTTTTGGAGAGTTTTTTGATATTTTTTGGGCACCATTGGCAGCATTTTTAATTTTAAAAATGTACAAAGGTACTGCTGGTAAAATAGCAAGTTTTGTAACGTTTGTTGAAGAAGCAGGATTTTTTGGAACAGATTTTATTCCAACTTTCACTTTCACTTGGATTTATAAATTCTTAATTAAAAAAGAAGTAACCTAAGATTCTTTAAAATTGTCTTTGAAACCTATTCTTGCGAACATTTTTTTTGTGAAAAAATTCCAGAAGAATTTAAACTGACCAAAACAAAAACCTACCAAAGGCAACGTTATTTGATAAATAACAAAAATTAAAATAATTCGAACAGGCCAAAATAACCAAGGGTTTGTATTTTCATAATTTAAACCAATAAATTCAGTCAACGGTTTTGCAATCCAAGCAGCAAATGAACCATTTAAAGAAAAAACAATTAGTATTAATAAAATTTGAAAATTTGAAGTTAGTCCCCAACGTTTTTTTAATTTCTCCATTTTTTGATAAATTCTGTGCAAAAATACATTTATAATTCAATAATGAATAGTAAGAATAAAAAAAGGTCAAGTTGAAAAACTTGACCTTTTTATTTAGTTCTATTAAAAATTATTTTCTTCCAAATAAACCCCCTAATAACCCAACTAAACCCCCTTTCTTTTTACCGCCAGATACCATTCCCATTATGTCATCAATAACACTTCCGTCTCCATTAGCATCTAATATTTTGGCGATTAAACTTTGTTCTCCTTTAGCGTTTCCACCTAATAAACCACCAAGTATGTCGTCAATTCCATTTCCATCAGTTACATTTTTAGTTTGCTTTTCTTTTCCCAAATACCCCATAATAACAGGAGCAGCCATTTTTAATAAATCCATGGTAGCTCCAGCATTCATACCACTTTTAGCACTTACTGCTTTTGCAACATTTTGTTCTTTCCCACCAAAAACATGCCCTAAAATACCAGCACCATCTTTTAAAATATCATCATTACCTAATAAATCTCCTAAATTATCTAAAATACCACCATCATGTTTTTTAGATAATGCGTTTAACAAACCTTCTGCTCCCTTAGGAGACGATGCATTGTTTTTCATTGCCCCTAATATTAAAGGCATTGCGGCATTTAATGCAGAGGCGGTTTTACCTTTATCTTGACCAAGTTTTTTACTTGCACCAGTTACCAATGTTTTTCCTAAATCGCTGTTAAGTAAATCTATTAATCCCGCCATTTTTTTAATTTTAAATTATTATTGCAAATTAATAAAAAAAATAGAATTTAAATTTAAATCAATATCATTTTAAAATAGGTTAAAATAATAAAGTTTTTTAAGCGTTTTAATCATAATTAATGGGACAATCATCAATTCTTTAATAATCAAATAATTTAATTTATGAAAAATTTATTTTTAGTAGCAGTTGTTTTTTTTAGTTTTATTTTAAGCATTGAGGCGCAAGACATTTCAAGAAACGCGTTGGGTTTGCGTTTGGGAAACAATGATGGATTTGGGACCGAAATATCCTATCAAAGAGAATTAGGCGAATATAACAGGCTAGAAATTGATCTTGGTTTTAGAGATCATACCAATTCAGATGCATTTAAATTAAGTGGTATTTATCAATGGGTTTGGAATATTGATGGAGGTTTTAATTGGTATGCAGGTGTTGGAGCAGGGTTAGGGAATTGGAGTAAAAAATCAGGATTTGTTGGAAATCAGGATGATGGACTGTTTTTAAATTTAGATGGAAATGTGGGTATAGAATACAATTTTGGCATTCCTTTACTTATTTCGCTTGATTTTAGACCAGAATTTGGAATTATGGGAGATTATGGCAATGACACCAATATAGATTTAGCGCTATCTCTAAGGTATCTCTTCAACTAATTATTTGATTATTAAATATAAAGCTCCTTTGGAGCTTTTTTTATGAACTGGAATAAACTAGTTTACAATTATTTTTTTTTATCTTACCAAGAATTTTAAAATTTTTAAATGAAAAAATTAGCATTACACTGGCAAATATTACTGGGAATGGTTTTAGGTGTTTTAGTGGGTTTAATAATGACTCAATTTATTGGTGGTAAAGAAATTGTTCAGGATTGGATAAAGCCTTTTGGGTCAATTTTTATTAACTCCTTAAAATTAATAGCAGTGCCATTAATACTTGCCTCGCTTATAAAAGGGGTTTCCGATTTAAAAGACATTTCTAAACTGTCTGCAATGGGAGGTAAAACAATAGGTTTGTATATATTGACTACTGTAATTGCTGTTTTAATAGGATTGTTGTTGGTGAATATTATTAAACCAGGAAATTCAATTTCTGAAGAAACTCGTCTAGAATTAGTTAGCAATTATAGTGGCGATGCTGCTAAATATTCAGATGAAGCTTCTAAGCAAAAAGAAAGTGGTCCTTTAGAAGCATTGGTAGATATTGTTCCAGACAATATATTTGGAGCAGCTTCAGAAAATAAGAATATGCTTCAAGTTATATTTTTTGCCATATTTTTTGGAATTGGATTGATAATGCGAATTAAGGGTTAACAATTGGCTTTAAAAAACAAGCAGCAAGTTTTCCAAATATATGTACAATTAAACCTTTAAACGACCTGACTTTACTTGCATTTTGGATTTGAGTATTTTCATTTATCCAATTAAAAAACGATTCTATAGGTTGTCTTATGGTTGATACAGCCTTTGAAAAGAGATTTTCATAGGCAAAATCTCTTTGCTTAAGAACCTCTGATTTTCCTTTAATTCCTTTGATTGGCGTTAGCATAGTTATTTTATTTTCAGTGTATAAATTATCAAAAAAATCATGGTTATGATAGATTTTATCGCCAAAAAAAGTCCTTCCTTTAATTTCTGACCAATTTTCCTTAAAAACATTTAAATCATTTTCAGAAGCTTTACTAATCACAATACTTTCTGGATATGGCAAAGTTCCTTTATTGTAATGGTTTAGTGAATGTAATTTAACACCATAATACCACAAGTTTTTTGTGGAGCAAAAACTTTTATCCGTAATTTCTTTAGCTACTTTTCCAGTCCTTTTACCACCACAGGTAATAATTGGCATAGAATCTAATAATGAAAACTCCTTTGAACATTCTATTGGAATAAATGACTGAATTACAGTGCTACATAAAATCTTTAGTACTGCTGATAGCTTGTTGAGACGCGTACAGAAAGCCACATAGGAGTTTAATTTTGGAAACCACTCTATCAAATAATTCTTTGCAAAATCATGGATATGCTTAATTTTATAACGCTGTTCTTCACTCACTGAAAACAAATAAATGGTCATAATTTCTTGGTCCGTAAATTCAGGTCTATTGTTATTGGTAAATCTTTGACAGTGATATTGTAATTCCTCTTCGTATTTATCACATACATATTGATATATTTTTATTAATTTTACTGCTTTAGCCTGATTAATCATGTTTTTTATAATGTTTGAAATTCACTATAAATATACTGATTATCAGGCTTTTATGCAAATATTTTATTGCTTTTTATCATAAATTTTTTGCTTTTTTCTTGTGATTTTTAACCCTTAATTCGCATTGATATTAATTCCTGAAAAAAAATCAAAACCCGTTAAAAAATTCTTTGATGGTTTTA
The DNA here is from genome assembly GCF_030692605.1 of Lutibacter sp. Classification (GTDB taxonomy): domain Bacteria; phylum Bacteroidota; class Bacteroidia; order Flavobacteriales; family Flavobacteriaceae; genus Lutibacter. The sequence goes on along the minus strand of NZ_JAUYUD010000037.1, from coordinate 7,927 downwards.
ATGAAGTCATTTTAAAAATGATTGATTTAATTATGCTTGCAGCACCTTATGGAGTTTTTGCTTTATTGGCCGCATTGGTGGTAGAATCTCCAAGTGTAGATTTATTTAAAGCGTTAATTTGGTATGCTTTTACAGTTATTTTAGGGTTGTTAATTATGATTGCTTTTTACAATCTTTTAGTGTGGGTAATTACTAAGAAAAACCCTTCTTTCTTTTTAAAAGGAATTTCGCCGGCACAATTATTGGCTTTTTCAACCAGTAGCAGTGCAGCAACATTACCTGTTACTATGGAAAGAGTTACAGAACATTTAGGCGTTGATGAAGAAGTGAGTAGTTTCGTTTTACCTATTGGAGCCACTATAAATATGGATGGTACAAGTTTATATCAAGCTGTGGCTGCAGTATTTATTGCACAAGCTTTTGGAATGGATTTATCTTTGGGTGTTCAGTTAGGTATTATTGTTACAGCAACTCTAGCAAGTATTGGTTCTGCTGCTGTACCCGGTGCAGGAATGGTCATGTTAGTGATTGTATTGGCACAAGCGGGAATTCCGGAAGCAGGTTTGGCATTAATTTTTGCGATTGATAGACCGTTAGACATGTGCAGAACAGCTGTAAATGTAACAGGTGATGCATCTGTATCTATGATTGTTGCTAAATCTTTAGGAAGACTGCATGACCCTAAAGTAAAAGATTGGGACGATAATTATAAAAGTAATTAGATCAACTGTAATTTTATATTAAACAAATCAAGATGTTGAATTTCAACATCTTGATTTGTTTAATACTAATCCGACTGTCATTGTTATTGTAAAATCGTTCACAAATTTAATTACTTATTTTGAGAAAATAACCCTTTTGGGTTTGTACGCAAAGCTCTTAAAATCAGATGATTTACACCTAAAATATTTTATTTAAAAATAAATTTTTTGTGTGCTAATATTTATTACATTTCAGAAGTTTTATTCTATACTTAAATGAAAAAATTAGCATTGCATTGGCAAATATTACTGGGAATGGTTTTGGGTGTTTTAGTGGGCTTAATAATGACTCAGTTTGATGGAGGAAAAGAAATTGTAAAAGATTGGGTCAAGCCATTTGGAACTATTTTTATAAATTCATTAAAACTAATAGCAGTTCCTTTAATATTAGCTTCACTTATAAAAGGCGTTTCCGATTTAAAAGATATTTCAAAATTGTCTAAAATGGGAGGTCGAACAATTGGACTCTATTTGATAACAACCGTAATTGCAGTTTCGATTGGATTATTATTGGTGAATATTATAAAACCAGGAAATTCAATTTCAGAAGAAACGCGTCAAGAATTAGTTAGTAATTATAGCAGTGATGCCGAAAAATATTCAGATGAGGCTTCCATACAAAAAGAAAGTGGTCCGCTTCAAGCGTTGGTAGATATTGTTCCAGATAATATTTTTGGAGCGGCTTCAGAAAATAAGAATATGCTTCAAGTTATATTTTTCTCCATATTTTTTGGTATTGGGTTAATATTGATTCCAGAAAAAAAATCGAAACCCGTTAAAAAATTCTTCGATGGTTTTAATGAAGTTATTCTGAAAATGATAGACTTAATTATGATAGCTTCACCTTATGGCGTTTTTGCGTTATTAGCTGCTTTAGTAGTGGAATCTCCGAGTATAGATTTATTTAAAGCATTAGCATGGTATGCTTTTACAGTTGTTTTAGGATTAATCATTATTATAGTATTCTACAATTTGTTGGTATTTATATTTGCTAAAAGGAAACCTTCTTTCTTTATGAAAGGAATCTCCCCAGCACAATTATTGGCTTTTTCAACTAGCAGCAGTGCGGCAACATTGCCTGTTACCATGGAAAGGGTTACAGAGCATTTAGGTGTTGAAGAAGAAGTAAGTAGTTTTGTTTTACCAATTGGAGCAACCATAAATATGGATGGCACAAGTTTGTATCAGGCAGTAGCAGCAGTATTTATTGCCCAGGCTTTTGGAATGGACTTATCATTATCTGTTCAATTGGGAATAATTGTTACTGCAACATTGGCAAGCATAGGATCGGCAGCAGTGCCAGGTGCAGGTATGGTTATGTTGGTGATTGTTTTGGCGCAAGCCGGGATTCCGGAAGCAGGTTTGGCATTAATTTTTGCTATTGATAGACCTTTAGATATGTGTAGAACAACTGTGAACGTAACTGGAGATGCTGTAGTTTCTATGATCGTTGCAAAATCTTTAGGGAAACTTCATGAACCGAAAGTGAAAGATTGAAATGATAATGATATAGGTTAATAATTGTTTTTCTAATTTAAAAATCTTTTTTTTATTTCTAAGGAAGGCAACATACAGCTTTCTCTTTTTCCAAACCAATTATAGCGATTTTTTGCTATGGTTGAATAAACCCAATCTCTTATAAATAGTGGTACAATTATAAAAATATAGCAAACGGAAAATCCATGTGCTAATTTTCGAGCAATTTTAAGAATTGCAGTCGATTTGTCGTATATTTTTCCTTCTTCAATTAAAATAATAGAATCTAAATCATATTTTATAGTTGAATACTGTAACAAAATTTCGGTTGCGGCGTCTGATTGAATTGAAGCAAATTTGAAATTTTCGTTTGGATCATTTTTTATTATGAATTTGACTGATGAATTGCATAAATTGCAAATTCCATCGAAAAGAATTAGAGATTTGTTATCAAATTTGTTCATAAAGCAAAGCTACATAATAATTAAATATGTTGGGATTTAACATAAAATTAATAGGTTTTTGTAGTGCATTTTATAATTTCGTTTAAAACAACAACCAAATGATTAAAATAGAAAAACTGCACAAATCTTATCCAATTGGGAAAGATAAACTTCATGTTTTAAAAGGATTAGATTTACATATAAAAGAAGGAGAATTTGTTGCTATTATGGGTTCTTCTGGTTCTGGAAAATCAACTTTATTGAATATTGTTGGGTTATTAGACAATCATGATGAGGGAAATTATTTTTTAAATGGACAATTAATTGAAAATTTGGATGAAACTAAGGCAGCAGTGCTTCGAAATAAATTTTTAGGTTTTGTATTTCAATCATTTAATTTAATAAATTATAAAAACGCATTGGAAAATGTGGCTCTCCCGCTTTACTATCAAGGAATGGGACGAAAAGAACGCAACGAAAGAGCCATGCAATTTTTAGATAAAGTTGGATTAAAAGAAAGAGCAGACCATTTACCAAGTGAGCTGTCAGGTGGTGAAAAACAACGCGTTGCAGTGGCACGCGCTTTAGTTACAAACCCTAAAGTTATTTTGGCTGATGAACCTACTGGAGCGTTAGATTCAACTACTTCTGCTTCTGTCATGGAACTTTTAAAAGAAATAAATCGAGAAGGGATGACTGTATTTGTGATAACTCATGAAGAGGATATTGCAAATGAAACAGATAGAATTGTGCGTTTAAGAGATGGCATCATTATTAGTGATGAGAAAGTACTAAAAAAAGCAATAGTATAAGATATGTTTGATTTAGACCGGTGGCAAGAAATTTTTCAGACCCTTAGTAAAAACAAATTAAGAACACTTCTTTCTGGTTTTACTATTGCATTCGCAATATTACTTTTTACGCTCTTATTTGGTATTGGGAATGGTTTAAAACACACTTTTGAAAAATCGTTTAATGATGATGCAAATAATGCAATATTTATTAGAACAGGTCAAACAACTAAACCATATAAAGGGTTACAGAGTGGTCGAAAAATTCAGTTTAAAAACGATGACTATAAGTTTATTGTTGATGAATTCGGAAATAAAGTTCAGTTTTTAAGCGCTCGTATTTACAATAATGTTCAAGCTATATATAAAAATGAACAAAATAATTATTCACTACGAGCTGTGCATCCTGATCATCAATTTTTAGAAAAAACAATAATAGATGAAGGTCGCTATTTAAATATGTTTGATTTAAAAAATAAATCGAAAGTAATTGTAATAGGGAGGCTGGTGAAAGAAGATTTATTTGGAGGTAGAATTGCGTTAGGTAAAAGTATTAGTTTAAATGGAGTTACCTACAAAGTTATTGGAACTTTTTCTGATGAAGGTGGTGATAATGAGGAGCGTATTATTTACATGCCAATTACCACCGCACAATCTATTTATGGAAATAATGACTATATAGATCAGCTTAATTTAACCTATAATCCAACGCTAAATTTGGAGCAAGCCATTTCATTTGGTAATTTAATTTTAGCTCGATTTAAAGAAAAACACGATATAGACCCCAGAGATCAAGCTGCTTTAAGAGTTTCTAATATGGCTGAGGCAAATAAAAGTGTGAATCAGTTTATGATGGTTTTAAATATAATTATTTTATTTATTGGTATAGGGACTCTTGTTGCTGGTATAATAGGTATAAGTAATATTATGGTTTATATTGTTAAAGAAAGATCTAAAGAAATAGGTATTAGAAAAGCGTTAGGAGCAACACCAAAATCAATAGTAGGAATGATTATGTTAGAATCTATATTTGTAACTGCGGTTGCTGGTTATGTAGGGTTATTGATTGGAGTATTCACTTTAAAAGCGATTGGCGACAGTTTGGAAACCTATTTTATTATTAATCCATCGGTAGAAACATACGTGGTTGTTGGAGCAACTATTATATTAATAATTGCAGGTACTATTGCTGGTTATATTCCTGCCAAAAGGGCTGCTAGTATAAAACCAATTGTAGCATTAAACGATGAGTAATTATGAATTTTACAAAAAAGTAAAACTATTATAGAAAATGAAGTTTTTATTTGATACAGATACCTGGCAAGAAATATACAGTAGCATTCGTAAAAACAAAATACGAACTGCAATTACCATTATTGGTGTAATGTGGGGTATATTTTTGTTGGTTGTATTATTGGGTGCAGCTAAGGGAGTGGAAAATAATTTTAATAAATTATTCGGAAACTTTGCGACCAATAGTGTATTTGTGTGGGCACAACAGACAAGTCAGCCTTTTAAAGGTTTTCAAGAAGGAAAATCGCTACGATTAAAAATGTCTGATATTGAGACTATTAGAACGGAAATTGAAGGGTTGGAATTTGTGGTTCCAAGACACCAAACACAGGCACTAACAATTAATAAATTTAAATCAGGAACCTTTGGGGTTTTTGGAGATTACCCAGAATTTGATAAGGTTCAAAAAAGAAATTTAGTATATGGTCGTTTTATCAACGATAACGATATTAAAGAAAAAAAGAAGGTTTGTGTTATTGAAGAAGAAATCTATAAGCAACTCTTTGAAAAAGATGAAGACCCAATAGGGCAATACATTAAAATTAACGATATTAATTATAATGTTGTTGGAATGTATAAAGAAGGTATGGTTGGAGGTGGTCCACAAGGGAATATTCATATCCCTTTTACTACTTTTCAGCAGGTTTATAACATGGGAGATAGCATTGGTTGGATGATGATTACTGGGAAACCAGGTTTTGATATTGTTCAAATTGAAGCGGATATTAAATTATTACTTAAAAACTTACATAAAGTACATCCAGAAGATGAACGTGCTTTTGGTAGTTTTAATTTAGGTAAAGAAATAGCTAAAGTCACTGGTTTTTTAACCGGAATGCAATTTTTGACTTGGTTTGTTGGCATTGCTACATTAATTGCAGGTGTTTTTGCCATTGGAAATATTTTATTAATAACAGTGAAAGAACGAACCAAAGAGATTGGAATACGAAGAGCAATTGGCGCAAAGCCGTGGGAAATTAAGAGGCAAATAATACTAGAATCAGTATTTTTAACAAGTATTGCAGGAGCCTTAGGAATTATTTTTGGAGGGTTAGTTTTAATGTTAATAGATGCCACTTTAGGTAAAGGGGAAGATGCAGCCTTAACAAATCCAACTGTCGATATTCCTGTAATATTGATTGCTGCACTTACATTGGTAGTTTTAGGTACATTAATAGGATTAATTCCAGCGCACACAGCGGTTAGTATTAGACCAATTGAAGCATTAAGAGAAGAATAATTAATAAAAATTGATAATTAAAAAATAAAAAAAAGATTGTAATTAAATGTTTCATAACATTAATATAATATTTCAGTCTTTCAAAATAAAAATAAACAAAATCAATAACTAATGAAGAAAAAAATAATTTTTGGATCGATAGGAGTAGCGCTTATAGCTGTTTTAGCTTGGTTTGGAGCAAAAAATAGTAAATCTCCTATAGAGTTTGAAACAGAAAAACCATTTAAAACAAATATTGTTAGAAAAACGGTTGCAACAGGAAAGGTTGTTCCATTAGAGGAAGCAGAAATTAAGCCAAAGGTTTCTGGAATCATTGAAGAAATATTTGTTGAAGAAGGAGCTGTTGTTAAAGTGGGTGACTTAATTGCAACTATAAGAGTTGTTCCTAATGTGGGTTCACTTAATAGTGCACAAGGCTCAGTAAAAACGGCTCAATTGAGATTTGATAATACTAAAACCTTATTTGAAAGAAACAAAGGTCTTTTTGAAAAGGGTGTAATTTCTAAGCAAGAATTTGAATCAGCCGAGTTAAATTATAATAGCGCAAGGCAAGATTTGAGTAATTCTCAAAACAATTTAGATATCATTAAAAAAGGTTCCGCTGCTGGTATGGGAAAAACTGCAAACACCTATGTAAAAGCTGAAATAGCTGGGACCATATTAGAAATTCCAGTTCGTAGGGGAACTCAGGTAATTGAAAGTAATACGTTTAATGCAGGAACAACCATTGCAACTATTGCTGATATGACTAAAATGATTTTTGAAGGAAAAGTTGATGAAGCCGAGGTAGGAAAAATTAAAAACGGAACGGTATTAGAGGTTTCACTAGGTGCGATTGAAAAGAAAAAATATCTTGCTAAATTAAATTTTATTGCCCCTAAAGGAACAGAAGAAAATGGAGCTGTTCAATTTAAAATTAAAGGAGATGTAACGTTAGATAATCAATTTTTTGTAAGAGCAGGGTACAGCGCAAATGCTGATATAGTTTTGGAAAAGAAAGACAGTGTTCTATCTATTAAAGAAGCACTGCTACAATTTGACAAAAAAACTGAAGCACCTTTTGTAGAAGTAAAAGTTGGTGATCAAAAGTTTGAAAGACGCGATGTTGAACTTGGAATATCAGACGGTGTTAATGTTGAAATTATTAAAGGTGTTACTTTAAAAGATGAAATAAAAATTTGGAATAAAGCTTCTAAAAAAGAAGAAGAAGAAGAAAAAGGGTAAATTTTAATGAAAATATAATTATTTAAGCGTTTTAATTAATTTTAAAACGCTTTTTTTATATCTTTAACCAAGATCATTTTTTTTTAATATTTGATTTATTCTTAGTTTTTATGATAAATATCAGAAGAATATTTTTAAAAAATGATGAACTTTAGGGTATTAAAATAAACTTAAATTAAAGTATGTATGGAAAGCCAATTATTATTATTAAGTGATCTAAACTTCAATTTAGAGGTGTGGAAAAGAGAGTTGAAATTTCATGAAGGTGAAATGGATTATTTTGAAGAAAAATTAGAACATGTTGCAATCCGCAGTTTGGGTACAGATATCATGATTAAGATAGAAGGATTTCAAAATAAAATTATAAGAGAACGAGAAGTTATAGGTGATTTAAGACACCGAATTAGAATGAAAAAAAGAGAATTGGCACAAGCGAAAGTTGATAACAAACCTGAAGCTATTTTTCATGAAAAACAAGTATTGCTTAAGGACGAAATGGATACATTTATTAAAATGCACTATGAATTAAAAGAAAAACTTATGAATTTCTTTTTAAAATATTTAAAATAAAAAAAAGCCGCATTAGACTGAACCCAAAAAGTTAGACAAATTTATAATTAATTTTGACAATAATGAGCTCGATATTTTATCGGGCTCATTTTGTTTAGATTTGATTTAATTCTTTCGTTATTATAATAG
>NZ_JAUYUD010000036.1 GCF_030692605.1 Lutibacter sp. | reverse complement strand
TTTTACGCCTTTCTTTATTAAGGCAATTGCCTTTTTTCGATACGAACTTCTAATCGTATCATCAACTGTCCTAAAATCTTCTTTTTCCATAGGACAAATATACAACTTTTTTATGAATATATTACCGCTAGGTTAATAGTACAATAAAAGTACTGAATATGAATTGGGAAGCGAAAATTATAACACACCGAAGCGAAAGCAGAATTGCTGTATATTTTGAGAAAAATGCCGAGTGGATTGCTCGGATAAAACAAATTGATGGCGCTAGATGGAGTCAACAAAAAAGTGCTTGGCATTTACCAGATACGGAAGAAAACAGGATAAGGTTTAAGATTACACCAATATCACCTACTATTCCTTCGGCAGAAGGAATAGAACAAATCGAAAAATTTAAACAATGGCTTCGCTCCAAGCGATATAGCGAGAGTACTCTTAAGACATATAGTGAAGCATTGAAATCATTTTTGATTTTCTATCGTGAGAAACTTGTTGCCGAAATTACCAATGAAGATGTGATTGTTTACAACAACGAATTTATTTTGAAGAACAACTTATCAGCATCATATCAAAATCAAATCGTAAATGCGTTAAAGTTGTATTTTAAAACAATACAAAATACCTTAATTGAAGTTGATAAAATACACCGTCCCAAACGTGAAAAAATATTACCTAATGTGTTGAGCAAGGAAGAGATTAAAATGTTATTGAATGCACACAGCAATATAAAGCATAAAACGATGCTTTCACTAATGTATAGTTGTGGTTTAAGGCGAAGTGAGTTGTTAAATCTTAAACCCAATGACATAGATTCAAAAAGAGGGATTGTAATAATCAGGCAAGCCAAAGGAAAAAAAGACAGAATCGCTCCTTTATCATCAAAAATATTGGTGATGCTTAGAGATTATTATACTGCATATAAACCAAAAACATGGCTGTTTGAAGGACAAGCAGAAAATGTAAAATATGATGAGCGAAGTTTATCAAACGTTCTTAAACAAGCATTGACAAAAACAAAAATAAACAAACCTGTAAGTTTGCATTGGTTACGGCATAGTTATGCCACCCATTTATTAGAAAACGGAACAGACTTAAGATATATACAAGAATTGCTGGGACACAGCAGCAGTAAAACAACTGAAATATACACGCACGTAAGCACCAAAAGTTTGCAGCAAATAAAAAGTCCGTTTGATGATTTGTAATAAAAAAGATTATATTAGCAATAGATTAAAGAAGCCATTTTATGGCACAAAGCCAACCACATTTGGGTGGATTGCAGCCATTTTATGGCTGGTATATACAAGTTATCTCCAATTTTTTCCTGAATCCCCTTTTTTGCGCCTAAAGTACCGTATTTATTGACTTTCTAATTTTTGAAAGCTAAATATAACGCAATAAAAAGCAGTCAAATCCTTGTTTAGTTGTACCTATTGTTGTACCTTCGTATCACGTTGCACCCGATTGAAAACCCCTGTTTTACTGAACATTCACTCTCCAGCACCGCTTTGCAAATATAGTACAACATTTCTAAATTTCAAATCTTATGGCATCTATCAAACTAATCTTGCGTAAACATCAATTAGATCAAACTGGACACTGCCCGCTTTATATCCGAATTATAAAAGACAGAAAAACGAAATTTATCACGGCTGGAGTAAAACTCAAAGAGAGCGAATGGGATGAAGGAAAACAGAAAGTAAAAAAGAACCATCCTAACAGTGCAAGGATGAATGCTTCATTATCTCAAAAAATTGCCGATGCTGAAGCACAGGTTGCCGATATGGAAAGAAAGATAAAAACCGTATCTGTCAAAAAACTAAAAGAAGCCATAAAGGGTAAAGAAGTCCCAAACTTTTTCGATTATGCCTACAAACGATTAGAGAAAATCAAAAGCACCTTGTCCTATTCAACTTACAAGGCCTATTCAACACAGGTCAAAAAGTTCGAAAACTATCTTGGCACAAAGGATGTGTATTTTGATGAAATCACGGTAGCGCTGCTAAACAACTATAAATTCTATTTGGGAGATACTTTAAAAAACGGTGCCACAACCCAACGACTTTCCATAATTGTGCTGGGAACCGTGTTCAGGGATGCCATTAAAGAAGATGTAATCCCGGAAACAATGTTTCCTTTCAGTAAGTTGACGCTTAAATTTAGCTCCACCAAACGTTTGTTTTTAAACAAACAGCAAATTGACGATTTAACTAATTTAAAGTTGATTGAAGGCAAAAAAGCGGTATTGTGGAGGGATTTATTCTTGTTTTCCATTTACGCTGGCGGATTGCGTTTCGGTGATGTTATTGAAATGCAATATGCCAACTACAATCAAGCTGAAAGCAAAATCAACAAACTCATTCGGAAGACCGGAAGAGTACACCAGTTCAAAATTGGAAAAGTGGCTATAGATATCTTGGAAAAATATCATCAAAAAGATGCCAAACACGATGACTATATTTTCCCCATTATTGTAGACAAAGAAGGTTATGAAAAAAACGAAGCGATGCGTTATTTCTTGTCGGCAAAATATAACAAGCTCTCTAATTTCCATTTAAAAAAGATGGGAGAAAAATTGAAACTTCCTTTCGGACTGTCATTTCATTTAAGCCGCCATACTTTTGCCACCAATGCCTTAAATAATGGAATGAGAATTGAGCACGTTTCAAAGTTGATGGATCATCGAGACATCGGAACAACGCAAATTTATGCCAAAATCATCAGTGAAGAACTGGACAAAGCAGTTGATAATTTTATTTATTAATTCAAACTTAATTTGACACTAAGCCGTATAAAATCGAGCAACAATCACAAACCTGTTAAATTGTTAATAACTTAAACAAAAACCCTTTAACAAGGCTTTTTATTTATATCTACATTTACGTTGAAGAAGATTAGTAAATTCCAAAGCATTTAAAACGATTAAGAAACGATTTATAGTCGAAAACACTATGATTCGTCCCAAGTTGATTATAATAGTATCCTATTAATTTCCTTTAAAGTTACGATGAAACGCATAAATAACATATTACAATTTGAATTCAAAGCATCAAAATATGCAAACGGCTCCGTTTGTAGAATTATTGGCAGTGTCTGCGGCGCTGGCCAAAAATCCTGTATTTGATATTATTATTGATGATAAAGTAACTCTTCAGAATTATTGCAACGCTTTAATTGAAAAAACCCTTACACTTCGACAGTCAGACTTTCCGGCTTTTATAGACTATCAATCCGGGCAGGTTAAAAATACCATCGTATGGTTAAACAAATTTGAAAAGTTACTGGCCAATAATCAAGATGAATTCATTTTAAGAAAGGTTTTGTGTCGTTTTACCAAACTTATGAATCTAATTGAACACAAACGAAAGGAAGTGCAATCTTCGCCCGTAAAAGTCCTTAAAATCAAAACCCCAAAAAGGTTAATCAATGCCATTTCTGATGATCGCTATTTTTCATATTTTGAAGTTAAAATTCACATTGAAACATTAACAAACTTCAGTGAAAAACTAATTTATTTAACCCAAGAAGCTTTTGCATATAAACAAGCAGATAAATTTTCTATAAATTCAACTTTACAGGCTTACGACGAACAATGCAACCATCAAATTGAGCATTTACAAACACTGCGTAAAATGCGTTCTGACTACGATAAAGAGCAGCAAGAAAATGTAGAAAACGTACTATTGGAAAAAGCGTCAACTTTCAAAATTCGCATCAATGGTCCAATTAATATTTTAACGGATGTTTACAAGCAGATGATGAATACCTCAAAATCAAACGGGAAAACGTATATCAGTCATTCCATAAAAGACATCACGAAATTCATTTGCGACAACCATTTAGACGAGCTCGGAAACGAACTTTCTCCGAACACAATTCGCACTTATTTATCTCCGACAAGGAATGATAAAGACCCTAATAATGACACCAAAATTAGGATATAGTATCATTTTTTATAAAATCAACATTTCAACTATTCAATACCAATAAGGTCCAATAAACTATTTAGTCTCATAAGACCAGATAATACCTAAGCGACTTTTTTTTAATTCTTCCATTTGCACCATAACAATTTAAAACAGTTAAAAATGGATGCAATTATCTTCACAAAAGACCAATTTTCAGATCTAATGAGCAAATTAGACACAATTCAAAACCAAATCAGTTTCAAGTCCGACCCAAAAAAAGAAACCTATTTGGACAACTTGGAATTCTTAACCCTATTAAAAATCTCAAAACGCACTGCCCAAACCTGGAGAGACGAAGGCAAAATTTCCTTTAGCCAAGTGGGTAGCAAAATCTACTACAAATTATCTGATGTTGAAAAGTTGATGCAAGAGCATTACAACAAAGCCTTCAAAGGCCGATAGGTTGAACAGCTGCAACACAACCTGCAAGGCTTGAGATTGTATATACAAGTCAAATTCCCCTCCTTTAGAGGGGAGCCCATCGGGCAGGGTAGTCAAAACAACTTTAAACCTTAAACTTTAAACAATTCTTATGGTAACAGTCTTCAAAAACTTCAACGAAGTCGTTGAACACAAATCAATTCCGGTAATTTTGGAAGAAATACGCACCGGAAAATACAAACACGCCATTGTTTATCTGCGTAAATCATTGGCCGAAAAAAAAGAAGAAGCGTACAACAAAGCCAAAAAATCACTCTTGGCATTCACACCTTCCGGCAAGTTTGTTGGCGGTAGAAAAATAGAATTCTTGGCCGAATATTCCAAAACCATTATTTTAGACATCGATAAATTAAGCAAAGAAGACCTAACAAAAGCAAGTCATTTAGCCAATCAGTCCGAGTTCACTTATGCCAGTTTCATCAGCCCATCAGGAAACGGTTTAAAAATCTTGGTCAAAATTGACACCCCAAAAACCGATCACAAAGAAACGTTTCTTTTGGTCCAGGCACATTATGAAAAACTCCTAAATCTGTCCATCGACAAATCCGGGAAAGACATAACCCGGCTATGTTTCTATGCTGCGGATGAAAACTTGTATTTCAATCCCGAAGCTTCCGTCTTTGCGAGCGAAACCCAGCAATCTGTTTTGCCTTTAAACGGCACGAATTCTCCTCCTGTGCAGGGGTTAGGGGTGGTTGGCCCAAATCTCCCTCAGAAAAGGGCTGGGGATGAAGGTTTTGAAACAATTTACCACCACTGCATAAAATTTACCGAAAAAAAAGTGCAATATGTGAGTGGTAGTCGCAATGTTTTTGTGCATCAATTAGCTTGTAACATGAACCGAAAATCCGTGCCGTTGGAAACTGCCTTGGGTTATATTTTAACCGATTTTGGCTATGAAGACAAAGAAGTGACGCAAGCGGTGAATAGTGCCTATGGAAACATCCAAGAATTCGGGAAAAATTCCCCTTCGTTGGAGGGGTGTCCGAAGGACGGGGTGTCTCAAAATAATCCAAAAAAACCGACAACAGATAACGGACAACGGACAAACTCCGAAGTCGATGAAGACGACGAAGACAAACCAAAACCAACCCAAATTGACCGTTTGGAGCTGTTTTTATCAAACAAATATATATTTCGCCATAACATTGTTTCTGGTAAATTAGAGTTTCAATATTTCGGAAAGAAAAAATGGAATGTGATGAACGATTTTATTGAAAATTCAATGCTTAGGGAATGTCTAAAAGCAAGAATTAGAACAAACCTGTCCTCATTAAGAAACTTGCTTAATTCCGACTTTTGTCCGCTTTTTAATCCGTTTGAGGATTACTTTTTTAATTTGCCTTCTTACGATGAAAAAGAAGATTACATCACGCAATTGGCAAACACAATCACAACCACAAAACAAGACCTTTGGCAGCAATGTTTTAAAAAATGGCTGGTCGCAATGGTGGGTTGCGTGCTCGATGAAAAAGTAATCAACCACACGGTAATTGTATTTAGTGGCAAACAAGGATTGGGCAAAACAACCTGGGTGGAGAAATTGGTGCCAAAACCATTGAAAGAGTATCTGTTTTCCGGAACCATCAACCCAAACAACAAGGATACCTTGGTGCAGTTATCAGAATGTATGTTAATTAATTTAGACGAACTCGAAAACCTAAACCGTTCCGAAATCGGCTCTCTCAAAGAAATCATCACCAAAACCCAAATCCGAATGCGAAAAGCCTACGGACACAATAACGAAACTATGCCGCGCAGGGCATCTTTTGCCGGAAGCGTAAATACTGCACAATTTTTAAACGACACAACCGGAAGCAGAAGATTCCTTTGTTTCGAGTTGGAAGGAATACAATACCAACACAAAGTGGATATCAATCTGGCATTTTCACAAGCGTTGTTTCTTTTCAAAAGCGGATTCAGACATTGGTTCGATCAGGAAGAAATTAAATCGATTACCGAAAACAATGAACAGTACCAGCTGCACAGCCCGGAAGAAGAATTGTTGTTAACCTGGTTTGAACCCTGCGAAAGAGAAAAGGCAAACATTTATCTCAATGCTTCTCAAATCGCCGCCAAACTGTCCGAAAAAGCAAAAATAAATATAACTGATGGCACCATTAATAAGTTAGGAAAAGCACTTAAAAAACACAATTTCATTCGATTAAAAAAGAATGGAATAGCAGTTTACGCATTACTGGAAAAAACTTGGGAAGAAGTAGATTATAGAAACAAAGAAATCACTGAATAAGAGGCCATTTTTTAAGCCCTCCCTTTGGTGGGCTTATTTGCTTCACTTTACCGCATTTTCATAGGGCAGGCAAGGCAACCAAAAAACGCCACAAACATTTTTTACTTTTTTACTTTTCAAACTTTCGGGCAACATAAGAACAAAACAGCGCATTAAAATAAAGTAGTTGTTCCACTTTGCACCCATACAGCCACTTGAATCCGTTTTTTATTTTACAAAAAAATAAAATATCTTTTATCCCAAATTTGGTTGCCCTCCTTGCCCTGACTTTATTTTCACTTATTTTCACCCGTTTACGGTTTTCCTTATCTTTTCTTCCATTGCTTTTTCGTATGTTTGTAATGATATGTCCTTCCTAAAATAATTAATTTGTCTACAAATAAACACGCCATAATTAGGTACCAAACTTTAGATAAGTGCTTCCGTAATTCAGGAAGAAATTATGCTATTGAAGACTTGGTTGTAGAATGCAACAAGGCAATTTATGAATATTCAGGAATAAATGATGGTGTAAAAAAAAGACAGATATATGAAGATATAAGATTTATGGAAAGCGAGCAAGGTTGGAATATTGACCTTGCTAAAAATAAAGAAGGCAGAAGGGTTTTTTATAAATATGAAAATCCGAAGTTTTCTATTTCAAACCAACCATTAAATGAAACAGAAGCAAATCAGCTAAGGGAGGCTTTATTGACATTGGATAGATTCAAAGGATTGCCGCAATACAATTGGATTAATGAGTTAAACACTAGATTAGAAGCATCATTTAATTTAAAACAAAAAAGTGATGTTATTATTAGTTTTGAAGAAAATGAATATTTAAAAGGATTAGAGTATATACCGGAACTTTACAATGCAATCTTATATAAAAAAGTATTAAATATAAATTACAAGAATTTTAAAACAGAAATTTCAACAAATATAATTATTAACCCATATTATCTGAAGCAATTCAATATGCGTTGGTTTTTATTTGGTAAATCTGAAAAATACAAAATAATTACAAATTTAGCTTTAGACAGAATTGAGAGTATAGAAGTAAGTGCTCAAGATTATGTTGCAACGGGAATTGATTTTAACGAATATTTTGATGATGTAATTGGAGTAACAATTCCATCAGATAAAATTGAAAATATTGTCCTAAAGATAGATAATTCTTTAATTCCTTATATAACAACAAAACCTTTACATGGTTCACAAAAAATTAAGGAAACTTGTAGTGAATTTGAAGTACATTTAAAATTGATTCCTAACTATGAATTAGAAATGTTGATTTTATCATTTGGTGAAAAAATTCAAGTATTGGAACCAACAAATTTGGTTGAAAAATTAAAAAAAAGAATACATAAAATGAAAAACAATTATTAGCGCAGATATACTGCACTAATTGGCAGTAGTTTTGACAAAAATAAGAGCTATGAGTGAATTTTACAAAATATTGAAAAGTAGAAAACTAGATTTTCATACTGGCCAACCTATTTGGAAATATGATATATCGGATTTTGAATTTGAACAATTAAAGGAGAGATTCAAAATCGTTTCAAGATTTTCGGAATTAGATCCTCGTACATGTGCAGTGTATTTTGCAGAATGGTGGAAAAGAAACTACAATGGTGGATATCCTTCGAAAGAAGAAATATTCAATTCTATTGGTTATTCCAAATTATGTTTTGATTCGATTGAGTTTTTTGAATTAGCAAAAAAAGGCGGCTATCTTTTGAATTACAAATGGATTAAAATTCAAAACACTTTATATCTAAAAACTTTATTATTACAAGGAGGGCTGCCTTTAAAACATATCCAAAATAATCAAGGAAAGTATAGAGATTTTCTTTTAAGTATTATTCATTTAAACCCTACATCAATAACTGATTTTTCTACTAATATTGAATTAATAAATCTTTTACCTAAATCAAGTCAAAATGATATTATTTATAGTAGTTGTCTAGAAATTGTTCGTGCCGTTTTAAATAACGATGAATCAGAATTGTTGAGTTTTAAAGAAAATAATCAATTAAAACAAATAACAGAAGATTTAATTATTGAAAGAGATAAAGTAAGAAAAAAGAATAATACAATAAAATTCAAATGGAATTTTAATTCTAAAAGCAACTCTTTTTACCTTAATGCTATTATCACATCTAAAATCGGATTTGAAGAACTTAATTATATTTTAAATAATAATTTAGTTAATTATTCCAATGAATATAAATTATTTATAGGAGCTGATTTAGTTGCAAAATTCATAAAAAGAAATAATGATACATTCAAAGTTGTCCAGTTTAAAGATTTTGTCAATTTTAAAGATGGCTTTGAACCCGAAATTTATGTAATGGATGAATTGGATAAAATTTATGATGCAAATCACTTACTTCACACCAAATTAAATATAGATTTTCCAACATTATGGGTTATAAGTAATGATGAAAATTTTGTTTTGGAAAAGTCTAGACATACAAATAATAATTTTGGATATGTATTACTTGACAATACTTTTTCGATAGATGGTCGCATTGAAGAAAAAACAGATTTAGAGCTTAATAATAAATCGTATGTATTAATAAAATTCAAAGATGTAATTCAGTTAAAAGATAGTATTGGGAATATAATTAAGTTTAAAACAAATACTGAGAACATATTTGATTGGACAATATTAAGTGAAAATCCAAAATGGTTGGTTAAAGGAAACCTAAATATTGTAAAAAATAGTTTAAGAATACTTGTTTATGACAAAAATGGACAAAGGATCAATAAACCGAATATTGAATGGAAATCCGTGAATAAAAATTATTGGAATTCAATTCACAATCCATTAGAATTGGGAGCTTTAGATGTAAAAATATCATATGACGGGATAGATGAATTTGAAAGAGTCTTTAATATTGGTAATTTAAATATTTCAGCAAATTCAGATTATAAAAACCCTCAATTAACAACAAACAATAATTCTTTTATTTTAGAGGTATATAAATCTGATTTTTATGATTTTAATATAGATCAAAACAAAATTAATTTTGTAATCACTAATCCTTCAAAATTCCCTGCTTCAGTTAAAACAAGAATAAAAGTAAATAATCAAAATTTAGGATTAATTGCTGAAGTGCTTTCACCTTTTCAAGGAATAATTTTAATAGATCAAGATGAAAACATATTAGATGTGGATGAAATATATTTAGATAAAATAAAAGGTTGGAGATTAATTGCTAATTCTTATGGGAAAGAATTTGAAGTAAGACTTTCTAATAACAAAAACCATGAAATTATAATCTCAAAGAAGATTGAAAGGAAAGTTAAGCCGTTATTTGAGTTTTATGATACTTATAAAGCACTTTTTCAACTTTTTAATATTATCGATTCTGATAATTTTTTAAAAATGGAAATTTGTGAAGTACTACCTAATAAAAAAAATAAAACTATTAAAAGTTATAGTATAAAACAGTTTTCCGAAACTATTAAATGGGAAGTGAACTACGAAAATATAATAAAATTCAATGAAATTGGAAATATTGATATTTCAAATAGTGTTTATGCTTTACCACTGGATTGTGATTTAAAATATATAGATAAGATTGAAATAAAAAAAGAATCAGACTATTACTCAATTAACACAGCAAACGTTGATAAATTTATTTTATTTTCAGATAAGAATTCAAAATTTAAAATTAAACCTGAATTTATATGTGTTAACCCAGAAAATGAATTAACTACCATTGATGACAGGAATAATAGAATAATTAATTATTCTCAGCAACTTTTAGTTAATGACTTCGGCGATGATGTGTGGAATAGATTTTGGATTTATTATTATTTGTGTAGAGAAAATGATTTGCCTTTTGCAACATTTGATATTATAAAAACAATTACAACATCTTCAGAATTAGCAGCAAAAGCATTTACATTTTTATCAATAAAATTTGATGATCGTGAATTCAAGTTTTCAGGAAATGATTTTGTTGAATTAGAAAATGATTTAGGATTCTCTTTCCATTGGGTTAAACTATCCGATTGGGAAAATATTTGTCAAATTTATCCAGATATTTTTGAAGCTATAGCATTTATGCTTAGTTTAAAATGGAATAAACTTAAAGTTTGTTTACTTCAAAAGGGCACCAATAACAATTTTGTTTTTTATGCCGAATTGAACAATGTTAGAGAGCGTTTAGGTGAAAGGGTATTAAATCAATTACCTTTTTATGATATTGGAAAAGATAGAAATAATTATATTAAACCTATACCACAAAAACAATGGAATGATCAAGTTAATATTCTAGTTATAGCACCTTTGACCGTGGCTTCTTCGATAAAAGGAGCTAACACAGGTCTTTGGCATGTAAATGGCGATAATTTTAGGAGAAGAATTAAGTATGTGGAAAACCTTGATAAAAAATGGTATGAAGAATCATTGATTTATTATTTAAACTAACCTTTTTATGAGCCAAGAAATTAAATTCAGAAAAATATATAACGAAATACAAGATAGATTAAAAGATTCTATTTTATCACTCTGGGCAACAGGAGATGCTCAATTTCAAGATTACTTATCAAACTTGTTTGAAAAAGAAAAATTATTAGCGGAACCGATTTTTCAAAACACTTTCCCATGGACACCTGCAAAGGAAATTTTTGGAGATTTATCTAATTTATTTGATAATAATTTCATTAATAAATTGGATAAAATTAAAGGTGAATATGAGTTTCCTAAAAATAGAAATCCATATGAGCATCAAATTAGAAGCTGGAATACACTTTTAAAAGAAAAAAAATCTATCGCAGTGACAACAGGAACAGGTTCTGGTAAAACAGAATGTTTTATGTTGCCGGTTTTGCAAGATTTATACAACAATTGTCAAAATGAACCTGGTGTTAGAGCTATATTCTTATATCCTTTAAATGCTTTAATTGGTAGTCAGAAAAAAAGAATGGATGCATGGGTAAAAGCGCTTGAGGGTTTGACTTATGCAGTTTATAATGGGAACACAGAAGATGGTACTACTACAGCAATTAAAAGAAAAGAATGTCATCCAGAATTGATCGATAGAAAACAAATTAGAGAAACTCCACCTCAAATTCTTTTTACAAATCCATCAATGTTAGAATACATCTTGGTTAGAGACAAAGATGTTCCATTGCTAGAAAATTCTAAAGGTAAATTGCGTTGGATTTTATTAGATGAGGCACATACATTGGTAGGTTCAGCAGCTTCTGAAATGGCTTTGTTGATAAGAAGAGTTGTTGATGCTTTTGAAGTTGATGTAAAAGATTTGCGTTTTGCGATTACTTCTGCAACAGTTGGTAGTGGTGAAGAAAGCGAAAAAAGTTTAAAAGATTTCATGGCTAATCTTTGCGGTATAGAAAAGCACCAAATTGAAATAATTACCGGTAAAAGAGAATTTAAAGAGTTGCCAAATAATTTTCAAATAGATAATAAAGCTAAAGTTGAACTGTTAAGAAAAAATGTTTACAATTCTGATGCTATTTCTTTATCTGACATAACAAGCAATTTTATAGCCAAGGATAGTTCATTTGATGAAAAATTAAAATTTGTAGATAGTATTATTGAAAATAAGCACAATGAAATTTCTATTTTACCATTAAGAGCCCATTTATTCTCTCGTGGCATTGGAGGTGTTTATGTTTGTTCAAATCCCAATTGTGATAAGCACAAACATTTTGTTTCCAAAAGTATTATGGGGACTATGACAACGTATGCTGAAAAAAATTGTTCGTTTTGTAATTTTCCAATGTTTGAATTGATAGCATGCCGCTCTTGTGGCAATGAATTACTAAAAGCTGATAAGCAAAATGATAAAAATGATGAATTTTTAAAATTATCTACATCTTTTAATCAAGACAATTTTATTGTAGATGATATAGATAATGACGAAGATGAAAATACTGTTACTAACTCACAATCATTTTTCTTTACCAGAAGAAATAACAGTAAAAGATATGTTACTAATACTATTGATTTTGGTATTGATAATAATGGAAAAATAAACAGAAGTCAAAATGAATTTATAGTAGCAGATCGCGAGGGTGAATGCGTTTGTCCTCATTGTTCAAGCAATCTAGAAAATCCATTACATTTTAGAATTTCCTCATCATTTATGAATAGAATTTTATCAGATATATTTTTAGAAAATACACCTGGTGCTGATGAAATTCGTTCTGAAATGCTTTGGGAAGGGCATAAATACATTTCATTTACAGATAGCCGCCAAGGAACAGCAAAAATATCAGCATTAATTAATATTGATAACGAGAACAATTGGATTCGCTCTCAAGTATTTCATAAACTATGGCAGGAACAATTAAATATTTCCTCTGAAGAAACCTTTAATTCTGATGAGCTAAAAGAACTTGAAGAACAATTAGCACTTCAAAAAAATCCTGTATTAAAAAAAGCTATTGAAGAAAGTATTAATAATATCAAAACCAAAGCTCAAAAAAACAATGAAAAAGTAAGATTGTCTTGGAAACAATTATATGATTATTTAAATCCTAAATCTGATTTAAAAACACTTTTTAAGAATAACAATCCAAGAGAAGATAATTTCATAAATCTTGAAAAATATTCAAGAGCTTTACTTTTTGATAATTTTGCTAGAAGATTACCCAGAGAACGTTCATTAGAAAATTTAGGGATGGTTAGTATAGTCTATCCGGATTTAGATAATGTTCAATTACCAAGAATTGCAGAACAAAATAACATTACAATTAATGAGTGGAAAAATTTGTTGAAAATTGGTCTAGACTATGTTATTAGAAATCAATTTTATTTCGTTTTGGATAATTCAATTTATCCATATACGACATCATTTCTAAAAAGTTTCCAAATTCACAATTCTGATTCAAATATAACAAATGCTAAAAAATGGCCAACATTCAGAGCAAATGAAGCTAGACCTAATAGACTGTCATTATTATTATGTGCTGGTTTAGGTTATTTCAGTTCAAATGATATCACTAATGAAATTGAACAAGATATTAATGAACTACTTCTTGAAATTTGGAAAGATATAAGAGCTAATGTTTTAGAAATTGACGACACAGGGTATAAATTGAATTTGGAACAAAAAACAAAACTTCAAATTCCTGAAAAACTTTGGCTGTGCCCTGTAAAAAAACGACTAATTGATGCTCAATTCAAAGGATTTTCTCCTTGGATAGTTGGTGCTCTTACTGAAGATAATATTAGGCATTTTCAAATAAAGCAATCGCAACCTTATACTTTTCCAAAATTCCAATATCCTTTCAATAGAAATGAACAAAACGAATTAGACCTTGTAGCTACAAAGAACTGGATTGTAGAAAATTCGCTCGAATGGAAACAAAATGGATTATGGAATGATATTCACGAAAAAATAATTTTAAATAGACCATTGTATTTATCCGGCGAACATTCTGCCCAACAGAATGAAAAGAGACTAAAACAATTGGAAGATAAATTTGAAAAGTCGGAAATAAATATTCTTAACTGCTCTACTACTATGGAAATGGGGGTAGATATCGGTGGAATCTCAACGGTAGTGATGAATAATGTTCCTCCAGGTCCTGCAAATTATTTGCAAAGAGCAGGTCGTGCGGGACGAAGAAATGAGAGTAAATCGCTAGCCTTTACTGTTTGTGCACCAAATCCAGTGGGAATGAATGCTTTTAATAAACCAACTTGGGCATTGACACATAAAATTGCACCACCTTTTATTTCTTTCAACAGCACACAAGTTATAGAGCGCCATATTAATGCCTTCTTTTTAGGAAAGTTTGTTCAAACAGATGAAGTCAAAGGCATCAGAGTTACAGATAAAATTGAAAATTTCTTTTTTGCAGAAATTGAACCAATAGCAGTAAAATTCATAAGCTGGCTAATGGGTAATGATGTAATTAAATTTTCACATCAACTGAATAGCATAACCAAAGAAACTAGTTTTGAAGATAAAAACTTCAATTATATTTTAAATAAAGTATTTTCAAACTTCAACCAACTACTAAATAAATCTAAAAGCAAAAAGGAAGGTTTCGAGAGTAAATTAAAACAAATGGAGGAAGAATTCGGAAATGCTTCTCTTCCCTTTAAAGCAGTTAAAATTCAATACGACCAATTTCTAAAAAAGAATGCACTTACCTATTTAGCACAGGAAGGTTTTTTGCCAACTGCTGGTTTACCAACAGGTATAGTTGAGTTTGAAATAAAAAATATTGATGCATTAAAGGATAATCGTCAAAGTAAAAAAGAAAACCCATCCTATTTTATTACAAGAGCATTAACCGAATTTGCACCAGGTAATAACATTGTAATTGATGGCATGAATTATCATTCTTCAGGTATTATTTTAGACGATAATCGAGGAAATCAATCAGCTAAAGAAATAATTCAATTATGCAATTCTTGTGGTTACCAACGAATTGTTGAAGTTTCAGAAGGTCAAACAATTGAAACGGAATGTCCACATTGTAATAATTACAATTTTAGAGGATTGGTTTCTGATAATGATGGTAACAGAGGCATTTTTACAGAAATGATTCAACCAGCTGGTTTTGCTGTGGATATATATCAAACACCAAGTCGAAAAATATCCGAATCATCGAGAATTCAGTATGTAGATCCTTTATTAATTAATGTTAAACCTTGGGAACAGAATAGTAATAACATTTACGATATAAGGGAAAGTGAAGAGAATGGAGAAATTTTATACTACAATGTAGGGAGTGGTAACGGCTTTCACATTTGTTTACATTGTGGCAAAACCGGTTTGTCGCTAGAGCAACTAAATGACCATAGAAGATTAAGAGGAGAAAAAGATGATAATGGTAATTCGGCTTGTTCTGGTAATTTTTCATCTTCTGCAATACGACCAAATGTAATTTTAGGAGGGAGGTTTAAAACTGATTTTTGTGAAATTAGAATTAGAGAAAATGGAGCATATTCAAAAAATGAAACATTATTGTATTCGTTAGGTTCAATTTTCGTAAAAGAACTGGCAAGTTATTTAGCCATAGTAGCTAATGAACTAGATTTTGGTATCAAGCGATATGAAAATTACTATACTATTTTCATTTTTGATACAACTAAAGGCGGCGCCGGGTATGCAAATCAATTCTTTTTATACGCAGAAGAAATATTCAAAGAATCAAAAAACAAATTAGAATGCGAATGCCTAAATGCTTGTACTAAATGTTTAATTGATAGAAAAACACAATGGCATATTAATTTATTAGACAGAAATATAGCATTAGATTGGTTAAAAACAATAAGCAACTTTAAGGTTCCTGAGGAAATTGTAAGTAGGTATCCAACTGCTAAAAGAATGTTGGGAGGTATAAAACAAGAATTAATTAAATTAAATTACACTTCAAAAATTAAAGAAGTTTGGTTGTTTGTGAATCCTACAATTCAAAATTGGGATTTAGATAATATTTTATTTTTAGAAAATTTAAAGAGTAAAACAAATATTAATATCATCTTTAATAATAATCCTATTGTAGCAAATAATCAAGATACAATGACGTTAATTCAGCTTGCAGCTTGGTCAACTCTATGGATAAATAAAGGTAATAATGACGATTTATTAAACACTATTTCTTTAGTCAAACTCCAAGATGGTACTGATTCTACATACTTTGTAAATGATCAAGTCAACCTTAGTTTAAATAACAATTGGGGTGAAACAGAAAATGGTGAAGTTTATAAAATTAATTTCGAAGCATTACCTATTATAGAAAAATTTGAAACGACCAATCTATTAAATTCAAGTAGTGTTTATGAAGTATATATAAATACGTCATCTATTTTACAGTCCGTTAACTTGGCAGACGAAGTGCTTAAAAATTTAACAAGCAAAGTAGATCTAAAATCAAAAATGAAAGGTCAAAAGTTTAATGTGTCTTATTCTGATCGTTATTTAAAAACTCCTTTTTCTTGCCTATTAATGCTTCAATTTTTAGACAGATTGCAAACAGTATTAAATTTTGAAATTGAAAATTTCACTTTTTATGGTCAAAAATTTTATAATGAAAGATCTCCATTTAAATTTTTCCATGAGTTTAGAGACAATGATTCTAGAGATAGTTATATAAAATCACTTAGTTACGAACTAAATTTAGATTCTGTAAATGTGTTATGTGAGTCAATTCCTCATTATCGTTATTTTGAATTTAGCAATCATGAATATAAAATAATTATCAGACCAGATGCGGGCGTGGAACACGGATGGAAGTTAATAGATAGTAATAAGTCTGTCAAAGATGCTATAAGTTTAAATACTCAATTTGAAATACTTAAAATGAATAATCATCCTATTCTATATACAATTAGTATAGAATAAATTTAATACAGGTATAATGCACATTTATAATTAAACTTTGTTGCATCAGTATTAAATTGAACCAGGCAATGATGCGATAAAAATAGCAACCAAAGAATCTTAATTTTTATTCTTCCATTTTAAGAAAAATACATTTTTGAATAATCGTACAATGAAATAAATTAGTTTATTTCATTATTTTGCTTACATTTGCATCATAAACGAATAACATTACAAAAATAATCAAATGCAGGTTAAGATAAAAGAAATTGCAAATATTCAGTTCGGTTATTACGGACAACCTAGTAAAGACGGTACTATTCCGTATTTACAAGCCAAGCATTTCAATGATATTGGTCAATATATTGGAGAAAATGACACTTTTTTAGAAGAAGACCAAAAATCATTAGCCAGTCTATTACAAGATGGCGATGTGCTTTTTGTGGCAAAAGGGTTTCGTTTTTTTGCCACACTATACAAAGAGGACTTTGGAAACGCTATTGCATCTTCAATCTTTTTTGTTTTAAGACCTGATAAAACTAGAATTATCCCTGCCTATTTGGTTTCGCTTTTAAATCTTCCTAAAAATTTAATGCACTTTCAACAATCAGGTGCAGGAAGTACAATTCCATCCATTCGTAAAAATGAACTGGCAGATTTTACATTTAATTTATTATCACTGGAACAACAGCAAAAAGTGGTGGCACTACAAGAGTTATATTTTAAGGACATTCAAATTACAGATGCATTAATCAAAGAAAAACAAAAACTTTTTCAAACAACAATTTCAATAATCATAAAATAATTAAAAAATGGCTAAAGTGAAAAACGATGCTCCTGGAATGAGAGGAGCTAGAAGCAGAAATGACAATGGAGAATTAAGACAAAAAAGAAGCGATACTCATATCGGCACTATCGAAAAAAAATATAATATAGATTTGAATGTAAGAAGTAATATGCATTTAGGTACCTATTTAGAAAAGAAGGAAATTGCTTCTTTAAATGATATAATAAATAACAATAAAAAACAATAGCTTCAAAAACCAATCGAAATGGCAGAGAATATAATTACACAAAAAGACATCAACAATATAGTTTGGAAAGCCTGCGACACTTTACGTCCTGTAATGGGAAGTGAGCAATACAAAGATTATATACTAACATTATTGTTTATTAAATACCTTTCCGACGTCTGGAAAGACAAAGTGGAGCAATACCGCCTTAAATATCCTGATAATGAAGAAATGGTGCAACGCCAGCTTCAAAGAGAGCGTTTTATTTTGCCAGAAGTAAGCAATTTCGATTACCTGTATCAAAACCGTAGCGAGCCAAATATCGGTGAAATTATCGATATTGGATTAACAGCCTTGGAGGATGCCAATCGTTCTAAATTAGCGATGGTATTCCGTAGTATTTCATTCAATTCCGAAACGGTCTTTGGTCAAACCAAACAGCGTAACGTCATTATGAAAAACTTATTGGTAGATTTCTCCTCACTTGATTTACAGCCATCTCATTTAGAAGGGAACGATATCATTGGCGACAGTTACGAGTTTCTTATTTCAAAATTTGCCGGAGAAAGTGGCAAAAAATCGGGAGAATTCTACACGCCAGGCGAAGTAAGTACCCTATTAGCCAAATTAGTTGACCCACAACCCGGTAATAGAATTTGTGATCCAACTTGTGGTTCCGGTTCTTTATTGATAAAAGTAGCCAATGAAGTAAAAGGTAAAAACTATTCGCTTTACGGACAAGAAAATAATGGAAGCACTTGGGCATTATGCCGTATGAATATGTTTTTGCACGAACAAGACAGTGCGACCATAGAATGGGGTGATACCATCAACAACCCAAAACTATTAGAAAAAGACAATTTGATGAAGTTTAACATTGTTGTGGCAAATCCTCCTTTTAGTTTAGACAAATGGGGTGCAGACACCGCAAGTTCTGACCAGTTCAACCGTTTCCACAGAGGCGTTCCTCCAAAAAGTAAAGGCGATTATGCTTTTATCAGTCATATGATAGAAACCACCTACGAAGATGTTGGAAAAATTGGGGTTATTGTCCCACACGGCGTATTGTTTCGCAGCAGTAGCGAAGGGCAAATTCGTAAAAAACTAATAGATGAAAATTTGTTGGAAGCCGTTATTGGCTTACCTGCCAACCTCTTTTTTGGTACAGGAATTCCAGCAGCAATATTAATTTTTAATAGAGGAAAAGGAGCAAATAAAGACATTCTTTTTATTGATGCCAGTCGAGAATTCGAGAGCGGAAAAAATCAAAATAAATTCAGGGATTCTGATATTGAGCATATAGTAACGGCTTTCAAAACATTCAAAGCTACTGCACCATTAACAACTGAAAAAGGAGCTGTTATAGAAGATAAATACAATTACCGCGCTACGATTGCTGATATTATTGAAAACGACTACAACCTAAATATCCCACGTTATGTAGATACATTTGAAGAAGAAGAGGAAGTGGATATTAAAGCGACACATCAAAAGATAACAGAACTGAAAAGCCAGCTTGTAGAAGTAGAAAGCCAAATGGAAAACTACTTAAAAGAGTTGGATTTAATCTAAAGCGTCAGTTCGAGTGTTTTTTGTGAAGTGAAACGGAACAAAAAATGTATCGAGAACCTTTTAAAAAATAATTTATAATAATCAATTTTTATGCAAGTCAGCAAAATACAATATGTATCCGACCTTCATTTAGAATTTCCTAAAAATAGTGATTTTCTAAAAGCCAATCCGCTATTGCCAAGTGGTGATATATTGGTATTGGCGGGTGATATTGTGCCTTTTGCCGTGATGGACAAACACCAAGATTTCTTTAGTTACTTATCCGATAATTTTCAAATGACCTATTGGATCCCAGGCAATCACGAATACTATTATTTTGATGTAGCTGACAAATCGGGTGTACTATGGGAGGAAATTAGAACTAATGTTGTTTTGCTAAACAATAAGGTGGTCCAGCTTCAAGATACCAAATTGATTTTTTCTACACTATGGTCCAAAATTAGTCCTGCCAATCAGTGGAATGTGGAAAGAGGGCTTAGCGATTTTCACGTGATTAAATACAAGGGCAACCGACTTACTTCGGAAGTATACAACCAGCTGCACGAGGACAGCATCAACTTTGTCAATCAGGAACTACAATTGGAAAATCAAGGAAAAACGGTAGTGGTGACCCATCACGTTCCCACATTTATGAATTACCCGAAGATATACAAAGGAAGTAAAATAAATGAAGGTTTTGCGGTGGAGCTTTTCGATACTATTGAAGCTTCTTCTGTTGACTATTGGATTTATGGACACAGTCACTGCAACACAGCAGATTTTAAAATTGGCAATACACAAATGCTGACAAATCAATTGGGATATATTCATCACAAGGAAAACCTGCTTTTTAACCCTGATAAACACATAATAATTTGACATATAATATAATAAAGCTATATTTGCACAATAAAGTTAATCACTTTATCGCTAATTTTCAACTTTATTAAAAGAGACGTTATGAGAAAAGCTATTAATTACATCAACGAAACACTGGGCACAAATGCTTTAGAAAATTCAATTCAGAATAAAGATTTGGGGAATTTACCTATGTACATTACCCAAGCATACAAGCTGTATGCTACGGAGCTTTTTAATCGGGAATTGATAATGATAGAACTAAAAAGTGAAAACGAGTTAAGTCTTTTACAAGTCGACAAACACCTGCAATTACTTAAAACCGCATTCAATAAGATTGTCGTATTGGTATTGGAAAACCTCCCGGCTTACAATAGAAAAAGACTAATCGAAAGAGGAATAAATTTCATTGTACCCAACAAACAATTGTATTTGCCAGAACTATTAATCAATTTAAGTGAAAATTACTCACATCCAAAAACAAAGCAAAAAAACAAAAACTTGATGCCTTCCTCTCAATTTTTGTTGTTATATCATATTATTCACGGCAATAATAATTGGAATATAGAAGAACATTCATTCAAAGAAATCGCCAAAAAATTAGATTATACACCTATGGCCGTTTCTTATGCTGTTGAAGATTTAATGCAAAATGAACTAATTGAAGTAAGTGGCGAAAAAGAAAAATACATCAAGTTCAAGTTCGAAAGAAAAGAATTATGGCGCAGAGCAGAAGAGCAAAATCTCTTAACAAGTCCAGTACTAAAAACAGTGTATGTTGATGACTTGCCAAGCAATGTTTCTATGCTAAGAACAAATGCTTCGGCATTGCCAGAATATACAAGCCTAAACCCAAGCAAACAAAACTATTTTGCCATAGAAAAAAGTAGCTTTTATTTTTTGCAAAAAAACAACGGCTTAATTAATGCCAACAATCGCGAAGGAAAATACGCCATTGAAGTATGGAAATACAATCCGATTACATTAGCGGATGAAATGCCAAATCATCAATCAGTAGTGGATCCATTGTCTTTATACCTAAGTCTAAAAGACAATCACGACGAAAGAGTAGAAATGGCTTTAGAACAAATAATAGAAAAACAAGTATGGTAGTAGGATTAGATACATTTAGCGCACATTTCAAGGATTTTAAAGACAGTTACATCATAATTGGCGGAACCGCTTGCGATATAATAATTGAAGAAGCTGGGTTTACGCCAAGAGCTACGGATGATATTGATATCATATTAATCGTAGAAGCCTTGTCGCCAGATTTTGTTGTTCAATTTTGGGACTTTATCAAACAAGGGCAGTATGCCGTCCAACAAAAAAACCAAGAGGAAAGAAACTGCTACCGTTTTGCTGATCCCGCTAGTCCCAATTTCCCAAAACAGTTAGAGTTATTTTGCAAAGTGCCTGACGTGATTGATGCCAACCAAGGAGCACATCTTACCCCTATTCCTGTCGAAGAAGGATTGTCCAGTTTGTCGGCTATTCTTTTAGATGAAGAATATTATGCCTACACCCTCAAAAATAGCGAACAAAAAGGCGATGTTCATTTCGCATTGCCACATACGCTAATATGCCTCAAAGCTTTTGCTTTTTTGAATAACACCGAGAGAAAAGCGAGTGGTCAGGCTGTTCAGTCTGTAAATATAAAAAAGCATAAATACGATGTGTTTAGAATGGTCTTGATGCTGAATGCGAATGATGTGTTCGAAACGCCCGAAACCATAAAAGCCGATTTGCAACGCTTTGCCGATGTGGTAAAAATCGATTTGCCTAACCCAGCCATTTTCAAGGACAATGGGTTCGGTAATCAAGATATGCAGGAAATTTTTAATCGTTTTGTGAAACTTTTTCAATTAACAGAATAAAATATACAGCACAAACAAATACCATTTCGAGGATTAGCTCGATATGGTAACAATGCCTTCCTTAAATACACACAATTATGAACAATGATACTTTAGAAATACCGAAATCCACAAAAGCACCCCTTGGCTACAAACAAACCGCTGTCGGGATTATTCCAGAGGATTGGGAGATTAGAACATTGGGTGAAATAACGAATTACATAAAAGGATTTGCTTTTAAATCAGATATTTATACTACAGAGGGTGTTAGGATTATTAGAATATCAGATACCACTTCAAATTCTATTAAAGAGGAAGGAGCAATTTATATTGATTACGATGAAGCATCAAAATATAAAAAATGGGAATTAAAACTAAATGATTTAGTATTTACAACCGTTGGTTCACGACCACCGATGTACGATTCTATGGTAGGTAAGGTTATTAAAATAGAAGAAAAATACAAGGGAGCTCTTTTAAATCAAAATGCTGTTATTATCAGATCAAAAGAATTTGCATATCAAGAATTTATTTTCAACCAGTTTAAAGTTAAAAGATATCTTGAATTTATAGAGACAATTGTAAGAGGGAATGCAAATCAGGTTAGTATTACACTTGATAATCTATTCAAATATCAACTTATATTTCCACCACTTCCAGAACAACAAAAAATAGCTTCTATACTTTCTACTTGGGATGTAGCTATTGATAATTGCAAAGCGATTATTGAGGAGTTGAAAGTTAGAAATAAAGGATTAACTCAAAAATTACTTTCAGGTAAAATACGAGTGAAAGGATTTAGTGAAAATTGGAAAGTAAAAGTTATGAACGAATGTTTAAATTTTACTCCAAGACCGATAGAAAAACCTTCTGAAAATTATTTAGCATTAGGATTGCGAAGCCACGGCAAAGGGGTTTTTCATAAAAATGATTTTGATCCAGCTTCTATTGCAATGGAAACAATATATGAAGTAAAAGAAAATGACTTGATTATAAATATCACTTTTGCTTGGGAACACGCAGTGGCAATAGTTAGTAAAAAAGATGAAGGAGGTTTGGTTTCACATCGTTTTCCAACTTATACTTTCAATTCTCAAAATGCAATTCCTGATTTTTTTAGGCATTTTGTTTTGCAAAAACATTTCAAATTTTTGTTAGAATTAATTTCTCCAGGTGGAGCAGGCAGAAATAGGGTAATGAGTAAAATAGATTTCTTGAAATTAGAAATTAAACTTCCAAATATTGCAGAACAAAAAGTAATTGCAAACATTCTCGACAAAGCCACTGAAGAACTTGACCAGTACCAACAAAAACTACAAACCTTGCAGTTACAGAAAAAAGGCTTGATGCAGCAGTTATTGACTGGGAAAGTGAGAGTGAAAAATTTAAAGTAAAAGTGTAGAAAAATGAGCAAAACATTCAATTTTTATTGTGACGAGAGTTGTCATCTTGAAAACGATAAGCAACCTTTTATGTTTATTGGCTATGTTAGTTGTGCCTACAATCAAGTAAAATTACATTCCAAAAACATCAGACAACTCAAAGCCAAACATCACGTTTTTTATGAAACAAAATGGAGTGGTTTGTCCAAATCCGCCTATCCGTTATACAACGATTTGATTGAATATTTTTTTGCAACCGATTTACAATTTCGTGCCATTGTAATAGACAAAGACAAACTAAAACACGATGATTTTGGTCAAAATCACGATGATTTTTACTATAAAATGTATTTTCAATTGTTGAGTAAAAAATTGTATCCAGAATGTAATTATAATATTTATCTTGATATAAAAGATACTCGAAGTGCCAAAAAAGTAAACGGTTTAAAAGACTTTTTGAACAATAATTATATCACGGTACGCAATCTTCAAAACATTCGTTCACACGAAAGCGAGTTAATGCAACTTACCGACATTATTACAGGCGCATTGTCTTATCATTTACGAGGATTGAATACTGTAATTGCCAAAAACAAATTAATAGAAAAAATTCAGCAGCATAGTAAACAACCATTAACACGTTCTACAGCAATAGGTCAGGAGAAGTTCAATTTATTTTTTATTGATTTAAAATAAGAAGTATGCCAATAAATTTATTAAAAAAATATCCGCAACTTCTAGAAATTGGTCATTTACCAGAATACCAAAGAAATCAATCATTATTAGCAATTTTCAAAAGAGATATAGAAGAAAATGAAAAATTAAATTTCCGAACAAAAATAATTAGACCTATTCAAGGCGAAGAACCAGCAATGGTAATTCTCTTCAAACATTTAACTTGCGAAGAAATTCAAGAAGAAGATGAAAATGGCAATAAATATCCAAAAAGAGTATTTGAAATGTGTCGTTCACAGAGATTACATTGGATAAAATACCATTTGGAAGAAACTAAAAAAGAAAATGTTTTTGTTTTTAGTGTAGAAGAAAGAGACCAAAAGAAAAGACAAGATATAATCAGAACTTATATCTACGATGAAGATAAAAAATACTTAATTGTGCTAGATCCACAACGCAGTTTACGAGATTATTATTTAGTTACAGCTTATTATCTAAACAAAGAATTCGGAGAAAAAAAAATAAAAAAGATGTTGAAAAAAAGATTGCCAGAAGTATATTAAACCGCAGGGCTCGATACATATCTTGATGTAACGAGCCCCGAAACTCCTTTTTCCAAATGGTAAAATGAGTACGGCAAAAGTAATACTTAATTTTAATAAAAAAAACAAATATGTCAAAAAGTATTAAAATGTGTCAAAATGTATGGCTCCATATTGATTTAAGAGGAGATTTATTAGTTAATGAGGTGGTCAATTATTTACGTTCCAAATATGAATAGTATTCTCCATAATTCAAAAAAAGAATGCTGTATAGTTTACAGTAAAATCTTTTTTAGAAAGGATCAATTAGCTGTATTTCGCTTTTCTTTAGCCATATTATCAGCAGTATCAATAGCAGACGCCTTGTTTTTAGGCGGTTTACAGGTTTTTCATTATCAGCATCAATTATCTGTATTCTGTTTTTTTTCGCTGTATTTATTTTTTTTCTATTGTCTTTCGGTCGGTTTCAATTATCTGTATTACCATTTTTTTTCTCTGTAAAGTCAAAACAGACAGCTATTAATTCATTGTTTTAAATCATAAAGTAGTTATGAACCCAAGTTATATAGAAGACCACATCAGTCAAATTCCGGCATTGCAATTACTCATAAAAATGGGGTATAAATACTTGTCGCCAGACGAAGTAATGGAGTTACGGGGCGGCAGAACCAGCAATGTTTTATTGGAACCTATTCTAAAAAAACAACTCGAAAAAATAAACAGCATTCAATACAAAGACAAAGAGTTTGCTTTTTCAGAAAGCAATATCAATGCTGCAGTTATTGCCTTGAGAGATCTGCCAATACAAGATGGTTTTATAAAAGCAAATCAAGCCTTTTACGATTTAATAACATTAGGTAAAAGTTTGGAACAATCCATTCTAAACGATAAAAAAAGTTTCTCTTTTCAGTACATCGATTGGGCAACTATTGAAAATAATAGCTTTCACGTTACAGAGGAATATGCGGTTTTGCGCAGCGAAAGAAATGATACCTACCGTCCGGATATTGTATTGTTTATCAATGGAATTCCAATGGTGGTGGTAGAATGCAAAAGCAATGTGATAAAAAAACCGGTAGATGAAGCCATCTCCCAACATTTACGAAACCAGCACGAAGATGGTATAAGAGCCTTATACCAATATTCCAACCTTGTAATTTCATTAGCGGTAAACGAAGCACGATTTGCAACCACAGCCACACAAAAAGAGTTTTGGAGTGTCTGGAAAGAAGTGTTTAGAACCAAAGAAGAAGGAATCCAATATGGGGATGCCATCAGACAACTGAAAAATAGTGAATTGCCCAATACAGAACGGACAGCCATTTTCAAACAACGTTTTAGCAATGTGTTGCAGTATTTCAATCAACTGGAAAAAGAAGAAATAATAGTAACCGAACAGGATAAATTGATTTATAGTTTATGCCAGAAATCAAGATTACTGGAACTAATATTCAATTATATCGTGTATGATGACGGGATAAAGAAAATAACGCGATACCAACAATATTTTGCCATCAAGGAAACACTCAAAAGAATCAGTGTTCCCGATACCAAAGGTAAGCGTACAGGGGGCGTAATTTGGCATACTCAGGGAAGTGGAAAATCATTGACGATGGTAATGTTGGCCCAACTAATTGCAACCCAAAAAACAATAAAAAATCCGAAAATCATTCTGGTTACGGATAGGATTGATTTAAACACCCAAATCACGGAAACATTCCAAAAATGCCACGTCGATGTCGTAGAAGCTGTTACTGGAAAAGATTTAGTAGATCTTATCAGTAGCCCAAAAGATGCCGTAATTACAACGCTGATCCACAAATTTGAAGCAGCCATAAACCAGGCCAAAGAAGGTTTTACTTCTCCTAATATTTTTGTGTTGATTGATGAAGGGCACCGTAGCCAATATGGTACGTTTAATGTGAAAATGCAAAAGGTTTTCCCCAATGCCTGTTTTGTGGCGTTCACAGGTACTCCATTGATGAAGAAAGAAAAAAGTACCGCCAATAAATTCGGAGGCATTATTGACGTCTATTCAATAACGGATGCTGTAGAAGACAAAGCAGTTGTGCCATTATTGTATGAAGGAAGACACAATTTAATTGATGTTAACGAAAAGCCGCTGGATTCTTTCTTCGACAAGATTTCCGAACCGCTCACCCCTTATGGTAAAGCGGCACTTAAAAGAAAATACAGTTCCACAAACCAACTCAACAAAGCCGATCAGGTAATTTATGCAAGAGCTTGGAATATTAGTGAACACTTTGTCGATAACATTCAAGGCACTGGATTTAAAGGACAATTAGTCGCCCCCAATAAAACCACAGCGATAAAATACCGGGAATACATAAAAGAAATTGGGAAAGTAAATTGTGAAGTATTAATTTCTGCACCTGATACAAGAGAAAATCATGAGGATGCTTTTGAAGAAAATGATGATGTCGTGTTGAAGTTTTACAAGGCAATGATGGACAAATATGGTACGCAAAAAATATATGAGAAATCAGTAATCAGTGCTTTCAAAAAACAGGAAGTTCCGGAAATAATTATTGTGGTGGATAAGCTTTTGACGGGTTTTGATGCGCCTAATAATCAAGTATTATATGTTACGCGACAATTAAGAGACCACACCTTACTTCAGGCCATTGCCAGGGTAAATCGCGTGGCAGAAGGAAAAGAATATGGTTTCATTGTTGATTATTTCGGCAATCTGGAAAATCTGGACAATGCACTGGAAACCTACAGCGGATTAAGTGGTTTTGACAACGAAGAATTAACAGGGACAGTAATAAACATCAATAAGGAAATAGAAAAATTGCCACAAGCGCACAGCGAGTTATGGGACATTTTCAAAACCATCAAAAACAAATACGATGCAGAAGCCTATTCCGAATTATTAAGTGATGAGAGTATCAGGCACCCTTTTTATGAAAAGCTGTCTGCTTTTGTGCGCTTGTTTAAGTTAGCAATGGCATCAATCGAATTTAACGATATTGAAAACGAAAAAACCATTGACAAATACAAAAAAGACACCAAGTTTTTCTTGCAATTAAGGGTAGATGTAAAGCGAAGATATTTTGACGATTTAGATTTCGCCGCTTTTGAACCACAAGTGCAAAAGTTAATTAACAAGCACATTACAACGGATGGCGAAGTCTTAAAAATAACGGAACTGGTAAATATTTTTGACAGAGAAAAAAGAGAAGCCGAAGTAGAAAAAGTAGTTGGGAAAGCTGCAAAAGCGGATCATATTGCAACACGAACCATAAAAGCAATTAATGTTAAAATGAATGATGATAGCATATTTTATAAAAAACTATCCTCACTGATTAGGCAAACAATTGAAGATTATCACCAGCACCGTATTGACGAAGCCCTTTATTTACAAAAAGCCAAAGAATACGAAAACCAATTTCTCACAGGCAAACAAAATAATGTTCCGAAGAGCATCCAAGATCGGCAAACAGCAATTGCTTATTACAACCAAATCAATGCCCTTTTAGAAAACAGTTTCAGTAATGCTCCCGAGCCAAAAGAAGTACAAGCCAGTACAGCACTAGAGGTAGAAGAATGTATTAAGAATATTGTTTATGAAAACGGAACGCTTATTATCGATTGGCAAACCAATACAGAGATTGAAAAAGAATTAAAAAATAAATTGGATGATTTGCTTTTCAATAAACAGCAACAATACGACACCCAATTCTCCTTTGATAAAATTGATGAATTGATTGAAGAAGTAATTAAAATTGCCAAACTCAAATACGTATAATGTTTCATTCACTCCAACAAATAAATTATGGCAGCAAAAGCATTGAATACAAATTGTCTTTTGCTGCAAGAAAAACATTGGGCATAAAAGTTTTTCCGGATGGGTTGGTAAAAGTTATTGCGCCAAATGATACAAATCTAATAGACATCAATAAAAAGGTAAAATCAAAGGCCAATTGGATATTAAAACAACAAGCATTCTTTTATAGTTATAAACCAAATACGCCGGAACGTAAATATGTAAGTGGAGAAACACATTTGTATTTAGGAAGACAATATAAGTTGCAAATCATTGAAGACACCATAAATGAAATAAAAATTTCTAAAGGTGCAATGATGATGAGAACTAAAAAAACCAATCCGGAATATTTGGCAAAAAAACTAAATGAATGGTACAAGGAAAAAGCAATCTTTCATTTTGAAGAATTACTGAATCGTTCTTTAGAAAAATTCAATAAATATAAACTTGAAAAACCTGTTTTAGAGATAAGATTGATGCAAAAACGTTGGGGCAGTTGCACCAAATCAGGTAAAATAACGCTAAATAAAGAATTAATAAAAGCACCTAAGGGTAGCATAGAATATGTAGTAATTCACGAACTATGCCATTTAATCCACCACAATCACAATAAAGATTTTTATGATTTACAAAACAGCTTATATCCCAATTGGGATAAATGGAAAGAAAAATTAGAACACGCTTTGTCTTAATTATTATATCAAGTTTTAGAACAAATATATTTTTCAATAATTACTGTTAGTGGCCAAATAAAATTCATTACCTCATTCAGCTGCACAAAATTTAGATAACATTTATTATATTTAATGCTGTTTTTTAAAGAGGTATATTTTATGGAAACCATCGAATTAACCAGAAAAGAATTATACGATATCGTATAATTTAATTAAAAAAACATTAAAAAAGAGGCTAATTTGATTGAATTTGAAAATAAAATTGTAAGTTTAGTAAAAATCAAGCAAGGTATTAAACAACAACCTTGTGAAACTTAACACATAATCAATTATATTTGAAATATTAATTAGCGATGCTCTATGAAAAAAATAAAAGTAATATTGTTGATTGTAATAATGATATATCCTTCATATCAATCAATTCACGCACAGACTCAGATGCTATGGTCAAAATCAACATTTAAGGAAAATAACTTTAACCAAAATCAATTTGAAAGTCCTATTTGGATAGATTATTCAAGTTTTTTTAAATGGGATGATATTAAATTATCAAACGATTGGGTTTATTCTCAAACAGGACTTGTTAGGGATTTTAATAATGATGGGTATTCTGATATATTTTTTTCATTCATATCTTCTGAACAAGAAAAAGTCCCATTTTTGTTGTTTTTATACAATCCATTAACAGGTCGATTAGAAAATGAAAGTTCATTGATTCATAACAATGTCGGACAAACTTTTAGTAGAAAAACGGTATCAGCAGATTTTAACGGTGATGGGATATTAGATATTGTCAGTGTAAGTCATCCCGAGAAAGAGTATTTAGAATTATCCTATTTAGATATTATTTTATCAAATCAAATGGGCTGGGAACAAAAGACGATTAGTACTCCAAGCAGATATAAAAGTGAAGGTTATCACCATGGAGTATCAGTTGGAGATATAGACAATGATGGAGATATAGATTTTGTTGTAGCTCAAGCGCATAATGAAGAAGGAATGATATCCTACATTAATGATGGTAAGGGTATTTTTACGGAAAAGTTATCAATCATAACTGAAACTACGGGTAATAATAAACAATCTTTTGCGGTAGAACTTGAAGATATAAATGAAGATGGTTGTTTAGATTTAATTTATTGGTTGTCTAGCTCAAGAATAGCCTATGGTAATTGTGATGGAACATTTGGAAATAAGATACAGGAACTAGAATATGGAAATTATGGTAATTTTATGGATTTCGACTTTGTTGATTTTAATAAAGATGGGAGTAAAGATTTAATTATAACTGAAACCGACTATGTTTCTGGTTGGCAATTAATATTTTTAGAAAATAAAGGTTTTGATAGTCAAGGAAAAGTTATTTATAATGATTTAACTAATGAAATAACAAATGATTTAAAACAACAAAACTTTTATTTAGATGAAAGTTCGAAAAACTGGACCCCATATATTCAGATTGTTGATTTGAACAACGATGGATTTAAAGATATAATTAAATCTCGTCCATTTGATGGGGATTTTTCTAATAATTTATACTCTCAAAACTGGGTTTTATTTGGAAAAGAAAATTTAAAATTTAAATATGTTAATTATCCAATATTAACACCTCTATCAGAAATTGGTTTTCTGAAAAACAATAAAGAAGTAGAAATTAATTGGAAAACGACTCACCTTCCTGATAATCCAAATCCATTCCACACAGATGTATATCCTTGGAGTTTAGAAAATTTGAGAGGTGAAATTACTGAGTGGGTTGTTTATTATAATCAAACTCCGTGGGGTGATAAAAATATTGATGGATTAAAAAGAGTAACATATTCTAATGATGAAATAACAAAAGAGTTTTTAGGAAACAATACCTATACATATAAAGTAAAATTTATACCTGAATTTGAAGGAAGTAATGATGTGTTTTTTAGAATCACTTATATTGATAGTAATGGCGTTGAAAATCCTTTGAGTCCTCAAATTCAATTCTCAGTCGAAGATTTTGATTATGATGAAGATGGAATACCTAATATCTCAGATGTTTGTCCAAATACACCTGCAGGTGAAACAGTAAACGCAACTGGTTGTTCTGCATCTCAATTAATGGATACAGACAATGATGGCATTACAGATAATTTTGATACTTGTCCAAATACACCAGCAGGCCAAGCTGTAAATACAAATGGATGTGCTACCTCGCAATTGGATACAGACAATGATGGAATTAAAGATAATCTTGATACCTGTCCAAATACACCAGCAGGCCAAGCTGTAAATGCAACGGGATGTTCGACTTCTCAACTAGATACAGACAATGATGGAATTAAAGATAATCTTGATACCTGTCCAAATACACCATCAGGCCAAACTGTAAACGCAACGGGATGTTCGACTTCTCAACTAGATACAGACAATGATGGAATTAAAGATAATCTTGATACCTGTCCAAATACACCATCAGGCCAAACTGTAAACGCAACAGGATGTTCCCAAAGTCAAATAGATGATGATGGTGATGGCGTAATGAATAATGTTGATTTATGTCCAAATACACCATCAGGCCAAACTGTAAACGCAACAGGTTGTTCACAAAGTCAGATTGATGATGATGGAGATGGCATTATGAATGACAAGGATTTATGCCCTAATACCGCTTCAGGAACCAATGTAAATGCAAACGGCTGTTTCTTTTTGCCATCCAATAACTTCTCTATTGAAGTAATTGGTGAAACGTGTGTAGATAAAAATAATGGTAAAATAAGTATTTCAGCACAGGCAACTCATAATTATGTAGCCACTATTAATGGTGTTAACCACAATTTTACCAATAATAGTTTGTCAGTTTCTAATCTGTCTCCCGGTACATATAATGTTTGTATTAAAATTACAGGTGTCACCTTTGAACAATGTTTTACAATAACTATTGCAGAGGGTAAAACAGTTTCAGGTAAATCAAGTGTAACATCAAATAGAACTTCTATTGATATTGCCGAAGGAACAGCTCCATACAATGTATTCATAAATGGAATTAATGTTTTAAATACCGAATCTCCATCATTTATGTTGGATGTAAATCACGGAGATTTAGTGGAAGTCAAAACAGCTGTTTTATGCGAAGGGGTATTCTCAAAAACAATTGATTTATTTGAAAATATTAAAGCCTATCCTAATCCGACCAAAGGTGTTTTTGAAATCACATTGCCATTTTCAGTAAAAGAGGTTGTTATTGAATTGTTCACAGTAGGTTCACAATTAATCTCAAAGGAAACATATCAGGTTGTTAACGGAAAAGTTCAGATAAACATAGAAAACAAGCCAACTGGAGTATATGTCGTAAAAATATATTTAGACACACCTGTTAGCCTAACCATCATAAAAGAATAACCATGAAAAAGTTTTTATATATCGTAGCATTTAGTATTATTTTATGGTCTTGTGGAGGCGGTGGAGATGATCCAAAACCTGTGCCACCAGCTGAAAATAAAGTTCCAACAACACCAACATTGGTAGCGCCTACTAATGGAAAATTGTGTATTGATAATTCGGTTAGTTTTCAGTGGAATATCGCTACAGATCCAGACGGAGACGTTATTACCTATCAAATTCAAGTGGCAAAAGACAATCAGTTTAGCCAAATAGCACATTCCCTCAATGAATCCTCAACCACAAAGACCATTTCCTTAGAAAAAGGAATAGCCTATTATTGGAGGGTAAAGGCAACAGACAGCAAAAGTTTGTCAAGCAGTTATTCCACTGTATTTAATTTTTATACAGAAGGGACAGGTGAAACAAATCATATACCTTTTTCGCCTGAACTGGTAAAACCTGCTTTAAATTCAATTGTACAAACAACAACCGCAACATTAGAATGGAATGCCAATGATGTCGATGCAACGGATGTGCTAACTTTTGATGTGTTTTTCGGAACCGTTAATCCGCCGATAACAAAAATAGGCAACAACCAAACTGCAAAAACTTTGAATGTCGCTAATTTAGTTTCTTCCACAAATTATTACTGGAAAGTATTAGTAAAAGATGGAAAAGGTGGAGAAACCATCGGACAGGTATGGAATTTTAAGACGGATTAAGGATATAAATCAGCAACATTTTTAAAGAAAGGAAGCTGGAATACAAAGAAGCGTGTGAGGTTTTACCCCATCTCCAGCAGTATTTCATTCCGTTTCACTGCACTGCATACAGCTTCCAATTCCGCACAGTAAAAACCACCGAAAAGGTGGTATTTACTTTTTGCCTTTGCTTTCTTTTAATTCATTTTCTTTAGAATGGTCTCAACAAAACAGAATGTTTAGCAGGTAATAAACGCCCCACAAACTAAAACCCAGTATTTTGCAGAAAAAGCAAAAACCGTCTGTCTTTTAGTTTGTTCCGTACCCAGCCTCATAGTTGTTTTTAGGTCACATTATTTGTAGCCATACAATAATAGCACATTACTTTTTTGTCGTTCCTAAAAAAAATAATAAGCTATTGCCAACGCTCAAACAAATAATCCGCCATAAAAACAACCCCAAGCTAAATAACATAATTGGTGTTATAATACTGCCGACATCCGCCAAGCCACACCAAAGCCGTAGTTATAACAAAAATTATGTAAAATAGCCGCTTTGCCAACGCACAAATTCAACGCTTCTGCCAGCGCACTCGGTACATTTTACATTG
Source organism: Lutibacter sp. (assembly GCF_030692605.1). Taxonomy (GTDB): domain Bacteria; phylum Bacteroidota; class Bacteroidia; order Flavobacteriales; family Flavobacteriaceae; genus Lutibacter. Next base: position 6,397 of record NZ_JAUYUD010000036.1, on the reverse strand, counting down.
CTTTTGTGAGTGCTATACCAACCAAACAGCACATTCTTGTAAAAATAAAACCCTCATTTATACAGAAGCTTTAAGCACCCACAAAACCAAATTTGCCCACAAGCGTATTGTTTTTTATTTGCCACCATCCTCCAGGTAATTGCTTTCCCAAAAAGCCGATGCCATACCGTTCCAAACAACCCCACTTTTACTTCCCGAATCTCCAACCTTAATCAAATCTATGGCATCAACTTTTTCAGGAAAGCAATCAGAAACATCCAACCCAACAAATAGAAAAACAACACCCTTGTTTCGCTGCTGCCACCGCACTACGTATGTTTAGTTGGGGCAATCTTCCATTTCCCCAAACCCCTATGGATGCAATTTTTTTTGAAAAAATGTCAAGGCATCTCATTTCAAAACCACCACCCCGATTCACATTCTTTCAAAAAAAACAGCTCAAATTCCTCCCATTTCCGATTGCCCTCTCACATATTTGATGTCCGATGCTTCCTTTTGATTTTTATTTTGACAAACAAAAACCCTTCTGACTGACAAATGAAACCTCCTTAAACCCAATGTAAGTGCCATATATTCCGCCCACTTAAAAAAAACGGGGAAAAGCAAAGCAAATGACATTTTTTTAATGCTATAAACGAAAAAAGCCCCGAAATTCGGAGCTTTTTTGCTTGATTTTAAACTTTTTTACTTTTCCGGATCCGCTTTCTCTTCGGATTTTACTCCAGTTTGTGAAACTGCAGTAATGATACTTCCGCCCAGAATTAAATATCCTGCTGCCGAAACTATTCCGACAGGTAAAGCCACCGGAGAAGCAATGATAATTCCGCCAATACTTGCCAAAGCAATTCCGACAGTTCTCAAAATTTTAAACCATTTCGGAGTTGGTGCCAAAACTCTTTCTGCTAAATTCATTTTGTTATTTTTCATAATATTATTTTTTATGGATGAATAATTCTAAATCGTGTACTCTTTTTTCGATGTATTCTACTTTTTGGTTCAGTAAATCGTTGCCACTTTTGAACTCGGTTTTGATGATTAAAACCATTGTTTTTACTTCAATCAAATCTTTCTCTACACTCTTGAAATCGGTGTGTAATTGTTTGATAAAATAAGCCACAACGGAAAGTAATAAAGTGATTAGTGTTCCAAAAAGTGCTGCGATGGCGTTGATATTTTCCATTGGATTAATTTTTTAAAATTGGAAATTATTCTCAACGGTAAATTTGTTGGAAGCATCTTCTGTCAATGCAACCAACTTGGGATAAATCACTTTGTAGGCTGCAATACTTTGGGAAACTTGATAATCTCCATCAACAAACTGAAAACCAAAACCGCAAAGCGGACATCCGGCCGTTTCCTTAATTGTGTTTCCGGTATGGATATAAACAAAACTAAAATTCGGTAAACCGGAAATCTCAATCATTCCCTGGTGCAGCTTTCCAAAAGCTTTTTTGTAACTGACGTTTTTAGCTCCCCAAGTATTAAGTTTTAATTCAAAAACTCCTGTTGGAATGGCAGTTTGAGAAGCAATTTTTACTTCCCTGATTTTGTCCTCCAACAAATAACATTGGAAAATTCCGTTGATGTACAACTGACTCAATGTGCTTTGTTTGCCTTGGGCAACCCTGATTATTTTATTTTCCATTGTTTTGGTATTAAGAAGTTGAAATAAAAAATCCCTCGTTTTTGGCGAGGGATCCTTTTGGGTTTTTTCTAAAAAGCGTCCTCGACTTTCAAGCAGTTACCACTTGCAAATAAGTAATAATTTGGTCCCACTTTTTGGTAGAACTCAATTCCGATGCACTGCAAAACTGTTGTATTTACGGTTGGTAAAACTCCTCCAGGTAATGTTGCAGAAATTGTAGTGGATGGAACCGCGTCATACAAGTCTAAAAATCCACTGTATTGAATGTCGCTTACCTCATTCAAGGCTGCATCCATTGGGTCATAACTGTTAGTGGTTGCGTTGTATTCAAAATCACTCACTACGGAAAGAGAACTGATCAAACGGAAATGTGTGGCTCCTGATGGAGCATTCACCAAATTCGCTGGATTAAAAGCATCAACAACAAACTCTCCACTTGCTCTATCAACGGTATGATTTAGTAAGTACGGCGCATTGAAAATCCCGTTAAAAGAAGCGTTTTTGTCAAACTCGAAACCTTTCAAGTAACGACGTTGTGTGCTGATTTCAATTTTTCTGTAACCTCTCGCTTCGGTTTGGTCTTCCAAATTAATTTTCTTCATAACAGAAGTCAAACGCCCAGTCAATTGACTGTCGGACATTTGTTTCATCACTTGGGATAAACCAGTACGAACCGATTTCCCGGCTTTGGCACTTGCGCCAAACTCGTTCATATTCTCACGAGTTCTTTCGAATTCCGGTGCTGTGAGCACCTGATCTCCTGTAGGACCGCCAACCATTCCGGCGAAGTAACCTTCTTGTCCTTTAATTTTGAAATGTCGGATGTCTCCAAGAGTTCCAACATACTTAATAACACCTTTCTGTCTTGCCATTTTTTCTAAATTTTAAAAGTTAATATTTGCTTGCAATTGCTTAATCAAATGTCGATTATTATCTTTGAATAATCAACTACTAAAATACTGAATATCAATGCAATACAGCGCTAAAATACCGTACACAGTGGAAACCCACTGGCAAATTGAAGAAGTCCTTGATGGAGATAGCATCATCATTTGCCATCGTTTCACTGGATTGCGAAAAGAAATCCGGCTATATGGTTTAGATGCACCAGAAGTAAAGATTAACAGAAAAATGAAAGAAGACGAAGAAAAAAGCAGTTTGCCTGCCCAATTATTGCAGCAATTTGGTTTGCAATCCTTGAACTTCGTTTTGTCGGTTGCACCACCTAAAACGGTTGTAACCATCATCACGGAGAAGGAGAACTATTACGATTACTGGAACCGGCAATTGGGGTATGTGATTTTGCCTGGTGGATTATGTTTAAATGAGTTACTTTTACAAAATGGGTATGCTAAAGCAACCCAACAATATTATTGTGGCCAGCTTGCAGCGTATCAAATGATGAATCGCCAAGCGCAGCTCAATGGTATTGGGATCTATAGTCAAGTAAAAGTATTCTGATTTGTTGTACTTATGTTGTACTATAAGAGTTTTAAAATTAAAGAATATCAATAAATACAGCTCCTTACAGGCATAAGGAGGATATAAACAAGTTACAGGACAGCGGTTGGAACGGTTAATAATTCTGGATTTTCGTGTATATTCCCAATCACTTCATATATGTAATTCCAATGTTTTCTTAACTTAATATAACTACTTCCGTATTTCATAACGAAAGCAAATACTTCGTCGGTAAAAACTATCTCGTGAGTAGTTGACATTCTCTGTCCTGTCCAATTTCCAACGCCTCTGTTATAAATAACGATGTCACCTTCATAAATTTCCTTTTCGTTTTTGTCTTTTAGTCCAGTAAATTGCATTAATTTCAAATCTGCTCTTTTACGATTGTCATTTTCAAACATAAAAGATGTACAAACATTCGCCCATTCACCCATTAAAACGCACTCGCCATCCATACTAAAACCACCTAAATTTGGATATTCGTAACCAAGCAACCATTGTTTTTTACCATTATCCCAAGCTCGAAATTTAATTGTTCTCATTTTTTTAGTTTATTATTTATTAAAAATTAGTGCCGTCCTGTAACAAGCGTTTGGAGCAAGTTGCAGAAACATTTTCTTTCTATTCACGTTCACGGTGGCAACCTGCACCAAGCGCAACCGTTAGCAGACACCCGTGAGCGACACCCAAAACATTCAACGGTTTCTGAAAATAAAAATAGACAGACTTGTTTGTTTTTTATAATTATTGTTGTACATTTGCATCCGAAATAATAATTAGACAAATGCAAACAAGAGAACGAATAGTAGAAACTGCATCAAAATTGTTTTATGAACAAGGTTATAACTCAACGGGAATAAACCAAGTTATTAAAGAGGCAGGAGTTGCAAAAGCAAGTTTATATGCACATTTTTCATCAAAGGAAGAATTGTTAAAAGAATATTTACAAAATACTGCAACTACAACTAACCAAATATTGCAACAAATAACTAATGACAAAGAAACCCCAAAAGAAAAAGTATTGGGCGTATTTGATTTTTTAACCCAGTTTTCAAATGAGACTTGTTTCAATGGCTGTCATTTTCTAAATGTATTGGCTGAAATTTCAAATAATAACAAAGAGGTAAAATCTATTATTAGAAATCAAAAAAACAAAATCAGACAATTGTTTATGGATATTTTAAAACCAAGTAATAAAGAAGATTTGGCTGATGAACTTTATATCTTGTTTGAAGGTGCAATTATTTCAAGCAAAGTTCACGAAGATTTGTGGACTATTAAAACAACTCGAAAAATAGTAGAAAAGTTACTATAATTTTTTTACATCAAAAAAAACAGACTTGTCTGTTCAATAATAATTTCAATCAATAAAATTTAACAATTTAAAAAACAAAAAAATGAGTACACAATTTACTGTTCCAACAAGAGAACAACAATCAGAAAACAATTTGCCAACCTACGATGCCATACTAAATGGTTTGGGCTTTGTGCCAAATTTATTTGCAACATTAGGCTTGTCCGACAACGGATTGCAACGTTACATTTCTTTTCAAAACGATAAATCATCGTTGAGCAACAAAGAAAAAGAAGTAGTAAACTTGGTAGTTAGCGAAGTAAACAACTGCAAATATTGCAAAGCGGCTCACACAGCAATTGGTAAAATGAACGGTTTTACAGACGAGCAAGCATTGGAATTACGAAGTGGAAAAGCAACTTTCAGCGAAAAGTACGATGCGTTAGTAAAATTAGCGAAAAACATTACTGAAACGAGAGGGCATATTGACCAAACGCAATTAGAAAACTTCATTTCAGCAGGATATAACCAAGGAAATTTAGTCGATGTGATTTTACAAATTGGCGAAAAAATAATTACAAATTACTTACACAGTATAACGCTTATTCCAATAGATTTCCCAGAAGTTCCAACTCTGTAATTTTAAAAATAATGAATCAACTTTTAGAACAAATAAAAAACTGTAAAGAATGCGAACTGCATTTGCAATGCGGTGCAAACCCAATAGTACAAGCAAGTTCTAAAAGTAAAATCGTTATTATTGGTCAAGCACCAGCACGAATTACACACAATACAGGCGTTTCCTGGAACGACATAAGCGGCAACAATTTAAGAACTTGGCTAGGCATTGATAAACAAACATTTTATGATGCTGAAAAAGTAGCATTAATGCCAATGGGTTTTTGCTACCCTGGCACAGGAAAAAATGGCGATTTTCCACCACGTAAAGAATGTGCGCCACTTTGGCACAACAAATTATTAGTACAAATGCCCGAACTAAAACTTATTGTTTTGGTTGGGCAATTTGCTCAAAAATATTATTTGAGTAGTGTAGTAAAACCAACGCTTACCGAAACGGTTCAAAATTTTGAAACCTATTTACCTCGTTATTTTCCTTTGCCACATCCATCGCCACGAAACAATATTTGGCAAGCCAAAAACCCTTGGTTTTCAACAAAAGTATTGCCTGAATTACAGAAACAAATTTTACAAACAATTAATTAATAAAAAAAATGACAACAGAAATGAAACAAAAAAGTGGATTAATGACAATCCTAAAATCAGGATTTGTAGCGGGAAATTTAGACGCCATTGCAGGCGTAATTGTGTATTATATTTGGTTTGGGTTCAACCCAATTCAAGTTTTGCAATTTATAGCAAGCGGTGTTCACAGCCCAACAGCGATTGGAGGTGGTGCAATGATGGTTGTCGCAGGACTTATTTATCATTTCATAATTGCTTATGTATGTGCTGTAATATATTTTTACGCATATCCCAAAATAGAATTGTTGCGAAACAATAAAATAATAGCAGGTTTGCTTTTTGGTTTGGGCATTTGGTTGGTAATGAATTTATTGGTTTTACCAAATTCTAATATCCCAAAAGGACCTTTCGATTTAGGTTTGGCAATTGTGGGAATTATTTGGCATATGACATTGGTAGGTTTGCCAATTGCCTTAATAACAAGTAAGCACTACGAAAAATAACAGGTTAAAATTTATTATGAAAACCACCGATAACTTTTATTGGTGGTTTTTTGTATATTTGAAATTCAAACTCAGAAAATCGGGCGATCTGCTAACAGGGGTTTGGCAAAATGGGGGCAGAAGTGCTAAATTGAACATTTGTAATTCTATTTGGCATTTGTCCGAAACTGAACATTTGTACTTCTAATTCCCCCACTTCGCCAAGCCCCAAACCGTCAAACTGTCTAAAAACCCTCTTTTTTCATTCGGTACAATAATTTACTTACAATTCTTAAATAAGCGGCATTTTAT
>NZ_JAUYUD010000034.1 GCF_030692605.1 Lutibacter sp. | reverse complement strand
GCCTGATTAATCATGTTTTTTATAATGTTTGAAATTCACTATAAATATACTGATTATCAGGCTTTTATGCAAATATTTTATTGCTTTTTATCATAAATTTTTTGCTTTTTTCTTGTGATTTTTAACCCTTAATTCGCATTTATAAGCAATAAATACATAAATAATCATTCCAACAATAGTTGCAGCAAGTGTTCCTAAAGGGATAGATTTTTTGGGATCACGTAAATCGCCTGATAAACCAACACCTGCTGTTATTCCTGTGAATGCAGGGAAAATGATAGCAAAAACATAAAAGAAACCTTTATCAGTAGAAACATTATTGAATAACTGTGAGCTATCAAAAACTTCACTAAATGGTGTTGTACCGGCAAAAAAATAGGATTAATGAAATTGCCAAAATTGCTACAACTACATATAATGCCTTTATACCTAAATCAGTACCTTTGGTCACCATCAACCAAATTAAAAGTAATAGTGGCAGGAACACTAAATAATCGATTGTCAAAAAGTTCGTAACCAAATTCGGATGCAACCCATGGTTTTATAGCTTCAAAAGCTTCGGCAAATGCTATTACATAAAATGCAACACTAATTGCTTGCGAAAGGTATAAAGTTATTCCAATTCCTGCACCTATAATTAACGCCAAAAGATCTAGAAATTATAAAATATTCACCACCACCTTCAACTTTTTGATTGGTGGCAATTTCAGCCAAGGCCATTGCTGTTGGTATAGTAACCATATGACCAATAATTATAATTAATAAGGCTTCCATTCCCATAAAACCAACAGAACCAACTGCAAAACCAAAACGTAAAAACATGACGGCTCCTAAAATGGTTGAGATTGCAGTTAAAAAAACAGGTAATGTTCCAAAGTTTGCTTTGGTTGAAACTAATGTTTTATTCATATAGATTCAATCTTTTTAGTTTTATATAAAATAATATTGATTGTCCGCAATTACCCATAATTAATAAAAAAGCGTTATATTTGATAAAAAAAACGATGAATTTATTCAGTTTTACAGCAAATTTTGGGAGCGAGGAATCTTGTAGGCTTCATTTTAAAGAAGAAAGAGACAAAATCGGAGTTCAATGTAAATGCGGAAGCAAAGAACATTTTTGGATAAAAAGCAGATGGAGTTATGAGTGTAAAAAATGTAGAAGTAGAATTTCGTTACGAAGTGGTACAATAATGCAAAGTTCGAATTTATCATTTTTGATTTGGTATAAAACGATGTTTTTGATGACAGCCACAAAAAAAGGTTTTTCCAGCAAAGAAATTCAAAAACAACTGGGTTTAAAGCGTTACGAGCCAGTTTGGTCTATGGTTCATAAGTTGCGTAAAGCAATGGGCAATAGAGATGCGCGTTATACTTTGGAAGGAATGATTGAATTTGACGAAGGCTATTTTACAATTGAATCTACGGAAATAGAACAAGAAAAAGGAATTCGTGGGCGTGGTGCTGTTGGAAAATCTAACGTTGCAATTATGGCTGAATCGACTGTTTTAGAAGATATTGAAACGGGTAAAAAATCAAATCATTGCAGGTATTTTAAAGCAAAGGTCTTAACGGATCATACATCAGAACAAATAAATCAAACAATCCAGGAATCTATTTCTGAAAAAAGTATTTTGTTTACAGACAAAAGCACATCATATATAGATATTGCCGATTATGTGGAGATTCATATTACAGAAAAATCGAATAAAGAAACAACAACAGAAACTTTAAGGTGGGTGCATATTGCAATTAGTAATGCTAAAAGAAATTTTCTTGGAAATTTCCATAAAATTAAAGGAAAATATCTTCAATTGTACCTAAATGAGTTCGTTTATAAGCTTAACAGAAGATATTTTGAAGAAAAATTATTCGATAGGCTAGTAATAGCAGGTATTACAGGGTTATGACAGAAAACGGACAATCAGATTAATTATCTTAATTTTATAAAACTTTCAAATAAAAGGAACTTCAAAAAGCATAGGTAAATTAAACCGACTAAAGGATTACTTATGTATAGTTGCTTAGAATTTGAGTTAATGCAAATATTATCTAATGGGTATTGTCCTATTATTTTTTACCCCTTTTTTTATTAAATCACTCCTTTATTTAAGGATGATTAAGTTAATTAATTTACTAATTGTTAAATCTTTATGTCATGAAAAGACTTTTTATTTTTTGTTTTCTTCTTGTTTTTTTTAATCAGGAGCAGCAAGCACAGAATTTTGAATTTAAAGCAAGTGAAATAAACATTGCTTATGAACGATTTGTATTACCAAACGGATTAACATTATTGGTTCATGAAGACCATAAAGCACCAATTGTTGCTGTAAATGTTTGGTATCATGTAGGTTCAAAAAACGAGAAACTTGGCAAAAGTGGTTTTGCGCATTTATTTGAGCATTTAATGTTTAATGGAAGTGAAAATTTTAAGGACGACTATTTTCAAGCTTTGGAAAGAATTGGAGGAACTGATGTAAATGGGACTACAAATTCAGATAGAACAAATTATTTTCAAAATGTACCTGTAGCAGCACTCGATCAAGTCCTATTTCTTGAATCTGATAGAATGGGCCATTTATTAGGTAATATTACTCAGGAGTTATTAGACGAACAGCGTGGTGTTGTTCAGAATGAAAAAAGACAAGGTGAAAATCAACCTTACGGAAAACAGTGGGATTTACTTACAAAGGCAATGTTTCCAAAGGGGCATCCATATTCTTGGACTGTAATTGGAGAGATGGAAGATTTAAATGCAGCTTCTTTAGACGATGTTCATGAATGGTTTAAAGCTTATTATGGCGCAGCTAATGCTGTAATTGCGATAGCTGGAGATATAGATCCAAAAGAAATTTATACGAAAGTGTTAAACTATTTTGGCGATATACCATCTGGACCGACCATTGAAAGACAAGAAATAAATATACCTACTCATACTAGTGATACCTATCAAATTTATGAAGATAGGGTTCCTGAAACTAGGATTTTATTGGCTTGGAATTCACCTGAATTTGGAAATAGAGAAGATCTTCATTTTGATTTAATTTCATCCATACTAACAAATGGGAAGAATTCTAGATTATATAAAAAATTAGTTTATGAAGATCAAACAGCTTCGTCTATGGTTTCTTTTCAGGCTTCTAGTGAAATTGCTTCAGGATTTATAATGTACGCAAATGTGAAACCTGGTGGAGATTCAGAAAATGTGAAGGCTACCATGTTAAAAGAGTTAGATAATTTTATAAAAAACGGACCAACAGAAGTTGAATTAAAAAGAGCTAAAGCATCATATTTTTCAAGTTTCATAAAGGGATTGGAACGAATAGGTGGATTTGGAGGTACTTCGGATATTTTAGCTTCCAATGAAACATATTTTGGGGATGCCTCTTTTTATAAAACAAGTTTAAAATATGTTCAAGATGCAACTATAGAAGATCTTAAATTAACTGCTCAAAAATGGTTAACCAAAGGAAAACATACTTTAATATGTAATCCTTTTCCCGACTATAAAGTCGTAAATTCTTCGGTTGATAGAACTAAAATTCCAGAGGTTGGGAGTCCAAAAAGTGCTAATTTTCCAGAGTTGGAACGTGCTAAATTATCTAATGGTTTAAAAATTATTTTAGCAAAAAGAGAAGGCGTTCCAACCATTGTTATGAATTTAATGGTAAATGCAGGTTATAAAGCAGATTACTTGGCTAGTCCTGGAACTTCGGCTTTAGCTATGAACTTATTAGATGAAGGAACTAAAAATTTAAATTCACTTCAAATTAATGAAAAATTACAACTGTTAGGCGCTAGTTTAAATTCCTATTCAGATCAAGATATTTCTAATGTTTATATGAATACCTTAAAACCAAGTTTCGATGCCAGTTTAGAACTTTTTGCAGATGTTGTTTTAAATCCATCTTTCCCTCAAAAAGAGTTTGATCGATTAAAAACAGAACAGATAAATGATATTCGAAAAGAAAAATCTCAGCCTTTTGGGATGGCATTAAGAGTTATGAATAAATTTCTTTATGGTGAAGGACATCCATATAGTAACCCATATACTGGGACAGGCTATGAGGCAACAGTTGAAAATTTTAAGAGGGAAGATATTGTTAAGTTTTATAATACTTGGATGAAGCCTAACAATGCAACCTTAATTGTTACTGGAGATATTTCAATGAATGAGTTAAAAACTAAATTAGAAAAATCGTTGAGCAAATGGGAAAGAGGTGAAGTGCCTACAATTTCATTTAGTAAACCAACGGTAAAAACTAAGAACACGTTGTATTTAATGAATAGACCTGAATCTCAACAGTCAGTTATTATTGCAGGTCACCTTACAGAAAAGTATGGTACTATTTCTGAAATTGCACTGGAACAAATGGTAAGTATATTAGGTGGAGATTTTACATCTAGGATAAATATGAATTTGAGGGAAGATAAGCATTGGGCCTATGGTGCTGGTAGTTTTGTTTTAGGAGCACAGCAAGAACGTCCATTTCTGGTATATGCACCTGTACAAACCGATAAAACTGCTGAATCAGTGAGCGAATTAAGAAAAGAAATTATAGATTTTGTAAGTACTAGACCGGTAACACAAGCTGAACTTGACAAGGTAAAAACCAATCAAATATTAAAGTTACCAGGTCAATGGGAAACTAATGGAGCTGTTAATAATTCATTATATGATTTAGTTAAATATAATTTACCTGATGATTACTATCAAAAATATGATGAGAATGTTAGAAATTTATCTTTAACGGATTTAAAAAGCATTAGTAAAAAAGTAATTAAACCAAATGAAGTTAACTGGTTTATGGTTGGTGATAAATCTAAAATTGAAGGTAAATTAATGGATTTAGGGTTTGATGATATTATTGAAATTGATGCTGATGGAAACCCAGTAAAAACAGAAATTAAAATCCCTAAAAAAGAAATTGGCAATTAAGATTACTGGCCGATATAGAAAAACTATTAATTATCAAAGTTAAAAGCTTCCATGTTAGACTGCCCCCAAAAAGTTAGACACTATTTGGGGGTATTTTTATGGAAAGAAAAGTGAAATATGATTACACATTTAAACTTGAATGTGTAAAATTAGTATTAGAGAAACATTATTCATGTTTATTAGTTTCAAAGCAGAA
>NZ_JAUYUD010000033.1 GCF_030692605.1 Lutibacter sp. | reverse complement strand
GGTAATGTACTGAAAAATAGTTGGTGGATTTTATAAAAATAATTTGTATTATATGCTCATTAATCTGAAGAGGAAATATGCTCTGGTGGAGACCAACATATTAGCAATAAGATTAATGCAATAAGGTAAAAAAGGCAGTTCATTTTGGACTGTCTTTTTCATTTTACCTATTTGCTTTATGGCTAAAGAAAACTCACTTCAGATTGGTTAAAAATATATACCATTTTATGAAGTTCATTCTATTTTTAGTTGTTAAGCCGCGATGAATATCTAAATGATTTTTTAGATGGCTAAAGAACCCTTCGATGCCGTTTGTAGTTCTGGGAATGTTTGAATTTTTTATGTAATGAAACATATTTGGCAAAGCACTTTTTATTGTAGAATAGGAACGTCTAAGCAGTTTGTGTGTATACCAATATCTACCTGTTTCTTCGTTTATAGTTTTTTCATTTATATAGAGTCTATGTCTAGTATACCAACTATTAAATTCTTGTACCCAGAAGGTTTTGTCGTTTTGGGTTTGAATTTTTAAGAGCATCAGAACGATACTTCTTAATTCTTGTCCAGCAATATGTTTTGGATATCGGGTCAACCATAGCAAGCACATTCTTTGAATATGCACTAAACAACGTTGTACTTTTGCTTCTGGAACGGATCTTTTTATTGCCTTTAAAATGCTTTTATGACCATCGGTTGTAATACTCTCAATTCGGATACCTAACTTAATTAGATTCTCTAAATCTTCTTTCATTTCTTGATAATCTTCTTTGTCTGTAAAACGAATAAGTTGCGTATAGCCATCCAAATTGTCTTGATAACAAATCAAACAGAACTTCTCAAAATAAGTAGCATCCATTCTTAAATTAACATTACTTCTTTTAATGATTTTAATCTTGGGAGCTTGTTCTAGAATTGCATAAAAAGTACGCTGCAAAGTGTCTTTTGAATAACCGCTATAATGACCAAGAGTTTTATATGTTTGGCGTTCAATAACCCATCTTTTAAACCAAACAAATCGATTTATTAGACGTTGCTCAGGTCTATTATCTGTAAATAATAATTCACAGTTTTTGCATTTGAATCGTTGTTTATTATTTTGTTTTCCCCAACGAATAACATTCAGGCTTTTACAACCCCAACAACGCTTTTTTTTGACGTTTTTTCCATATTAAAAAAGTTTGATGAAACGAATTTCATCAAACTTCTTGGAATCTCAATGGTAATAATGCCTGACAGACTATTTACCAACTATTTTTCAGTATTATGCC
>NZ_JAUYUD010000032.1 GCF_030692605.1 Lutibacter sp. | reverse complement strand
TTTTACGCCTTTCTTTATTAAGGCAATTGCCTTTTTTCGATACGAACTTCTAATCGTATCATCAACTGTCCTAAAATCTTCTTTTTCCATAGGACAAATATACAACTTTTTTATGAATATATTACCGCTAGGTTAATATAACTTTAAATTTACCTTTATCAACAGTTAAATCACAAATTCAAAGAGCAAGAAAATTAATTGCAAAGGGCTTTATGGATTGTTGTGGTTTCACTTTAAATGAAGAAGGAGTTTTAAAAGGAGAATTAAAAGAAAAAATAGACTGTAATATATGCAAGTGATTTACAACAAAGATTTAACATAACGTCTGTGAATTTTTTTAAGAAGAATTAATTCTCTACGAAGCATTCGAACGAAATCTTTTCCTTGTATTCTAGCACTCTCTAAATTCAAACAATCTTGGTATAATCCATCAATAAAATATCGAAGTGATTTTGCGTATTTTAATTTTAAACTAGGATTTTCCTCACTCTCTGTCTCCACTATTTTTGGAACTAAGCCTAATGCATTCATTACTAATCTATCAGCATATTGATCGCTCTTTTTAACAGAATTATACATTGCTAACATCGTTTTGTCATTTGTAATATAAGAGGCTATACGACGAGACAAATTGAAAACATCCAACGATTTTTGGTAAATAACTAACTGATTTATATGTTGTTCTGAGTAACTTGACATTATTATTTTGTTGATATACAAAATTAATCGGTAATTCATCAATTTATATTTAATATTTAAAGTAATTATGTTAATTTAGTTTAATTAATGCTATTTTTACATATCAATACCTTATATTATGAATATAGATCCCATCAATTGGAAAATACTAGAATGCTTGCAAAAAAATGCTCGACAGTCAAACACCGCCATTTCCCGTGTGGTTGGTATATCATCTCCTGCAGTTGCAGAACGAATCCGAAAAATGGAGGATGTAGGTATTATTGAGGGTTACAAAGCTAAAATTTCGCCATTTGAAACTGGCCATCAACTAAAAGCAATCATAACTTTGCGTGTTTTTATGGGAAGATTAAAGCCTTTCTTTGAAAAGGTAAAAGAATATAATGAAGTTATTAACTGTTACAGAATTACTGGTAACGAAAATATTATTTTGGAGGTTGTGCTAAAAAACCAAAAACATTTAGAACAATTTATAGATCAGCTAATAAATTATGGTGAAACAAAAACGCATATTGTTTTATCTCAAGTAGTTGATAATAACTCCATTGTAAAAAAGTAAATGATTCAAAGTCAAAAAATTGAGCCATTTACTAAATTAACGCGTTATGTGTAATTGTTTATTTTTAATTTGGAACATTTATTTGATTTCCTAAAAACAGCGCGTTTAAAAACAATCTATTAGTTCCATACCAGGCTCCTCTAAAATTTGGATTATCGGCAAATAGAATCACACATCCTTTTCCTAATTTACTTACAATTAATGATGCTGAAGGTTTTAAATAATCTTCTAAGTTTTTAGGAGAAATATATCCGTCAATATGTGGGTCTTTTGTATACTTAGCTATCGTTGAATATGCATTTTTACTTGGAGCCAAAAATACTTCATTGTTTTTATATACTGGAAGTTTTGACGAACGGTAACCAAACCCTAGTGGATGTGTTATATCTAACGCAACTTCAAAAATAGCTCCGCCAATCCTTTCTCTTCCTATATTTTCAGATGCATCAACAAAAGGCAAACGAATTACCTCTTTTAATTTACTGGTATCTTTTTGTTTTTTTGTTAAACTTTCTTTTACTAATTTTTTATCAATAGCCCATTTAGAAGCTTCAGCTATTGTAATTAAAGTATTCCCTTTGGACACCCATTCTTTAATGTTTTTTATTTGAATGGAATCTAATTGTTGATAATTTCCAGAAACTAATACCAGTGTATTGTATTTTTCTAAAGGAACATTTCTAAAGTTTTGAATTGGCAACTTGGTAATTGGCATTTGCATTCTTGTATCTAATAAATGCCAAACTTCACCTGCTTCACTTGGGCTAACACCATCTCCAATAATCATTAATGCTTTTGGTTTTGTTAAAACATTAAAATTATTACTTCCTAAATCAATTCCTTTTTCACTAAATCCAGATGAAACAGCATAAATTGGTACCTGAAATTTTTCTTGTGCTTCTTTTAATATTTTAAATACTTCATCACTTTTCTTTTTCTGATTAACAACCGGAATTAACATACTTCCGTAGTTGAAATTTTTACTGCCATTTGTAGTTTTTATAGTAAAAGGTTTAAATGCAGCAGCTGCCTTAATTCCTTTAGACTGCAAATAGTATAGTGCAGCAGGAGCGTTATAATCGTCCCAGTTTAAAATATATGCATAGTTACTTTGAAGTATCGTTTCTACGTTTACAATATTATTTTTTGAATTAACTTCTTCCCCTAAATTATAAGATTTTAATCCTTTAAAACTCATATTATAAAAATTTGCCAAACTCCAGGCAGAAGCATCATAAAATACACTATCTCTATATTTGTTATAAGTTTCAAACATAGATTGCACCATTCTTTTTTGAGGTTGCTTAACAGGAACTCCGTAGTTTTCTCCTTTTTTATAAACTTTTATTTTATGAATCAGCAACTTATCAATAAAAGCCTTTGTTCTGTTTTTATCATATTCATCTCCAAATTCATATGCAACTACACTGTTTTTAGAAGGTTGAGCAATTGCTGATTTAAAGAAATCTTGTTGGTATTTTCTAAGAATTATTTTATTTTCAACTGCTGCTTTTATGGTGGCTATACTTGATAAATATTGATTTCTAATGGTAAAAGAAAATGTTATTTTACCATACTCAGTATCTTGAATATGACCTCTTGAACTTCCTTGCTCAAAAAGCAAGGCTAAACCACCTTGTAAATCAGGATATGAAGAACCATAGCCTGGGTAGGTTCCATCAAAAGCTTCTTTGGTAAAGTATAAAGAACCAATTTCATCTAAAGCATTTGAAAAATAAGGTGCAAAAATAGTATTTAGGTTCTCATAATTTTCTTTTGGCATGATTGGATCCAAGGATCCGATATCTTTCATCGGCTCAAAAAAGTAACTGCTGTTGGTTCCCATTTCGTGAAAATCAGTCACCACATTTGGGTACCATTGATGGTACCATTTTAATTTCCCTTGACTTTCAGGATTTACTGCTAAAAACCAATCTCTGTTAAGATCAAACCAATAATGATTTGTTCTTCCTCTTGGCCAACTTTCATTATGCTCGGCATCGTTTGAATCAGAAACTAACGGATTTGCTTTATATTGATTTGCCCACTGCGTATGCCTATCTCTTCCATCTGGATTGATGGTTGGATCAATAAAAATCACAGCATTTTTTAGATAATTTAGTACTTCTGGGCTATTTGAAGCAACCAATGTATATGCTATTAACATTGCAGCCTCAGAGCTTGACGGTTCATTACCATGTACACCATAACCCAATTGGACAAATATTGGCACTTCATCATAATTTTTGGCGGAACTATTTTCACTTGAAAATGCTAAATGTTGTTGTTTTATTATTTCTAAATTATTTAGGTTTTCAGGATTAGAAACCGTTAGCATCACTAATTTTCGATTTTCATGAGTTTTCCCATAAACTTCTATAGTTGCTCTGTCTGATACCTCAGCTAACTTTATAAAATAAGCGACAATTAAATCGTGCCTAGTGTGTTCTTCTCCAATTGGATAACCTAAAAATTCTTCTGGTGAAGGAATTGCAGCATTAAAAGGTGCTTTGTTTTTAAAAAAATAATCTTGGGCTGTTAGTGTTGAAAAAGAAAGTAAACTTATTAAAAAAATAAAAAAATGCTGCTTAAATAGTTTCATTTGAAAAGTTTAAAAGTTGATAGCTAAAAATAGGAAATAAAAGTTATATTGTTGGTAACAATAATTTCTAAGTAAAAAATTAAATTTTACCTTTTATACACCATACTTTATCAACTAGCTTTTTAACCTTCCATTTCAATGATTGATAATGCTAACCGAATCTTAAAATATTCAATTTCACCATTAAAATGGTCGAAATACGGCTTTAAAGCAGGTGGATTTTCTAGCGCTGATTTCGCTTTCCGAACCTTATCAATTTCATCTTTAGTTACAAATTTATAAATGTCAATATCTTTTCCATCAGTATATAATTTCGCCAAATGGGAAAATATGGTAGTCGATTTTAAATTGCGTTTTTCAGCAATTTCATCTATTGAAAAACCATCATTATAGAATTCATAAGTAACTAAATGAGTGTCTTCCTTTTTGGTTTTTTTAATTTTATTACCCATAAACGAAACTATTTCAGCAATAAATTCATCACCATAAACCTCTAATTTACGTTGTCCAACGCCACTTATTTCTAATAAATCAGCTTCACACATTGGTCGTGCTTTTTCCATTTCCTTTAATGTTGCATCGCTAAAAACCAAATAGGCAGGAATATTTTCTTCTAAAGAGATTTTGTGACGCAATTTTCGTAAACGTTCAAATAATGAATCTTTTTTGGCGTTGGTAACTTTCTTTTCTTTTTGAATAGTCACTTGTTCTTGATAATCAACTGGTGTTGTTAAATATACCTTTTCATTTTCAAACAATACTTTTTTTGAAAAGTCTGTTAAACGCAATGCATTATTTTTATGAAATGCAATCTCACAATACCCTTGATTTATTAACTGAATAAGATATTGTTGCCAATCTCGCCAAGATATATCATGACCAATTCCATGGGATTTCAATGTATCGTACCCTTTATCTAAAATTGTTGCATTGTGTGCTCCTCTTAACACATCAATTACAGTACCGGTAGCTTCTGTTCCATTTAATCTTGAAATTACTGAAAGTGCTTTTTGAGCAATAATAGTTCCGTTAAAAAATTGTGGTGGATTTTTACACACATCACAGTTTCCACAATTTGTAGCCAATAATTCTCCAAAATAACTCAACAAAATTTTTCTTCGGCAAGTTGTAGCTTCAGAAAATTGTTTCATGCGTTCTAACTTGGCAATTTGAACATCTTCATTACTTGCACCACTTGCAAATTTTCGCAGCTGAATCACATCTGAATAACTATGAAATAAAATAGCATTTGCTTTTAAATCATCTCTTCCACAACGCCCAATTTCCTGATAATATCCTTCAATATTTTTAGGCATATTGTAATGAATTACCCAACGAACATTCGATTTATCTATTCCCATACCAAAGGCAATGGTTGCACAAATAACCTGTACTTTATCGTAAATAAAATTTTCCTGAGTTTTGGTACGCTCCAAAAAGTTTAACCCTGCGTGGTATGATTTAGCATTAATTCCGTTTTGCTTTAATTTAGCTGCTAATTGCTCGGTAGATTTCCGACTTAAACAATAAATTATGCCGGCTTCATTCGGTTTTTTATTGATGAATTTAATAATTTGAGAAATCCTGTCATTAGCTGGACGGACCTCTAGTTCAATGTTTTTTCGATCGAATGAAGATAGAAATTGAGTTGCTTTTGGGATATTTAATTGCTCTAAAATATCTTTTCTGGTAGCTTTGTCGGCTGTAGCGGTTAATGCAATTATGGGTGTATTTGGCAGCTGCTGTTTTAAGAATCCCAGTTGTTGATAAGACGGACGAAAATCGTGCCCCCAAGAAGAAATACAATGTGCCTCATCAATGGCAATACAACTAATAAATTCTTCTGTTAAGATATCTGCTAATAACCCTAAACTTTCAGGAGCAACATATAATAATTTAATTTCTTTATTTGCTACTTTATCAAAAATGGCGCCACGCTCAAAATTTTCCTGACTACTATTAAAAAAATCGGCAGCAATTCCGTTGGCGTTCAACCCATCAACCTGATCTTTCATTAAGGCAATTAACGGTGAAATTACCAATGTTAATCCATCAAAAAGTAAGGCTGGTAATTGAAAACAGATCGATTTTCCACCACCTGTTGGCATAATTACTAAATTATCCTTTTTAGAAAGAACTGATTCTATAATTATTTGTTGCTGATCTTTAAAACTGTCGTACCCAAAATATTTTTTTAAGTTTGGAAGTAATTTATCTTGGATTTCTTTTAATAGCATTTTTATTGTTAATTTAATCCTCTCTACAAAAGTAAGATTATTAAAAAGAACAATCTTTAACATTTTAAATCAAAAAAAATCCGGTTTTTACCGGACTCTTTCAATATAAATTTTAGTTAGTAATTATTTTTTATAAGCATCAGAATGCACATTTGCCACTGCTCTACCAGATGGGTCGTTCATGTTTTTAAATGCTTCATCCCATTCTAACGCAATTTTTGTACTACACGCTACAGAGGCTTCTTGCGGAACACTCCAAGCAGCAGCATCAGAAGGAAAATGTTCTGTAAAAATAGAACGATAATAAAATTCTTCCTTATTGGTTGGTGTTTGAATTGGAAATTTATAATTAGCGTTTTTCAATTGGTCATCTGTAACTTCTTTGGCAACAATTTCCTTCAAAGTATCAATCCAACTATAACCAACACCATCAGAAAACTGTTCTTTTTGCCTCCAAGCTATACTTGCAGGTAAATAACTTTCGAACGCTTTACGAAGCACCCATTTTTCCATACGTTCACCATTTATCATTTTATCTTGTGGGTTAATTCTCATAGCCACATCCATAAATTCTTTATCTAAAAACGGCACACGACCTTCAATTCCCCACGCAGCTAAACTTTTGTTTGCTCTTAAACAATCGTACATGTGCAATTTGCTTAACTTACGAACAGTTTCTTCATGAAATTCTTTCGCATTTGGCGCTTTATGAAAATACAAATAACCTCCAAACAACTCATCGGCTCCTTCACCAGAAAGCACCATTTTAATTCCCATCGACTTAATAACTCTTGCCATTAAATACATTGGCGTAGAAGCTCTAATGGTAGTTATATCATATGTTTCTAGGTTATAAATTACATCTCTAATAGCGTCTAACCCTTCTTGAATAGTAAATTTAATCTCGTGGTGAACCGTACCAATATGATTTGCAGCCAATTTTGCTGCTGCCAAATCTGGTGAACCTTCTAAACCTACAGAAAATGAATGTAGTTGTGGCCACCAAGCCCCTTCTGTATCATCAGATTCTATTCTTTTTGCTGCATATTTTTTAGCAATTGCTGAAGTTATTGAAGAATCTAAACCACCAGACAACAACACTCCATAAGGAACGTCAGACATTAATTGACGATGAACTGCAGCTTCTAACGCATCATGAATTTTGTCAATACTTGTTTGGTTATCTTTTACAGCATCGTAGTCCATCCAATCTCTACTGTACCATTTGGTTAACACACCATCTTTGCTATGTAAAAAATGTCCTGGAGGAAATAATTCAATTTTTGTACAAACACCTTCCAATGCTTTTAATTCTGAAGCAACATAAAACGTTCCGTTTTGATCCCAACCCATATATAACGGAATAATTCCCATGTGATCTCGTGCTATAAAATATTCGTCTTTTTCAACATCATATATTGCAAAACCAAAAATACCATTCATTTCATCAATAAAACTTGTTCCTTTTTCTTTATACAATGCCAAAATAACTTCACAATCAGATTCTGTTTGGAAGTTGTATTTTCCTATAAATTGCTTACGTAATTCTCTATGATTATAAATTTCTCCATTAGCCGCTAACACTAAATTTTTATCTTCACTAAATAACGGCTGTTTTCCAGAAGCTGGATCCACAATTGCTAAACGCTCATGAGCTAAAATTGCTTTTTCGTCATGATAAATTCCACTCCAATCTGGACCTCGATGACGTACTTTTTTAGACATTTCTAATACTTGAGGTCGTAATACCTCAGCTTTTTCTTTTAATTCAAACGCACATACTATTCCGCACATAACTTTTATTTATCTTATTGTTAATATTTATAATGCAAATGTGACTTAATAGTATCTATTTACAAACATAACTTCTATTATTGATTACAATTATAAACTAAATAATTAATTTTAATTGTTATTTGTAACTTTTAATGTAAATAATTGATTGAAAAAATTAAAAATTGAATTAATTCTTGCTAAAAAACTATCCAAAAGCAATTACACTATGCCAATCTGTAAAATTTTGTATTAATAATTTAATAAATTTTGGCTTAATTAGTTCTGCTACAATTATATTTCATAAAAAAAATGAAAATTATTCATATATTTCCATCAAATTTTAAGACATGAAATATCTATATTATTTGCCTTTATTAGTTTCATTTTTTTTAACTTCTTGTTTAGAAAATAGCTCTACCAAAGTTGCCTTAAACCAAGGCGTAAACACTTCTTTTAAATTAAAAGTTGAAACTGTTGTAGACAAATTAAGCCAACCCTGGGGAATGGTTTTTTTACCAGATGGCGCTATGTTAATTACAGAAAAAAAAGGTGAATTAATTCATTATAAAAATGGAATTAAAAAAGTTATAGAAGGTTTGCCAAAAATTTATGTTAGTGGTCAAGGTGGTTTGTTAGATGTTGAATTGGACCCAAATTACACCAAAAATGGCTGGATTTATTTCTCCTATTCTTCTGATTTGGAAAATGATGGTAAAGGAGGCAACACCACTATTTCTAGAGCAAAATTAACAAACAATAAATTGGTGAATTTAGAGGTGCTATACAAAGCAACCCCAAATACTAAAGGACCCGTTCATTTTGGTTCTCGCATTGAATTTGATAAAAATGGTCTATTGTACTTCTCCATTGGTGATAGAGGAAATCATAATGAAAACCCTCAAGATATAACCAAAGATGGTGGTAAAATTTACAGAATTAATACCAATGGATCAATCCCTAGTACAAATCCATTTAATAACACCAAAGGTGCAAAAAAAGCAATTTATTCTTATGGACACAGAAATACCCAAGGAATGGCAATTCATCCAAAAACTGGAGAGATTTGGACCCATGAACACGGCCCAAAAGGCGGTGACGAAATAAATATTATTAAAGCAGGAAAAAATTACGGCTGGCCAAAAGCATCATTTGGTGTTAATTACGATGGTACAACTATAACTGAAAAAACTGCTATTGTTGGTATGGAAAATCCGTTTCATTATTGGACACCTTCCATAGCGCCAAGTGGCATGGCATTTGTAACGAGCACTAAATATCCTAATTGGAATGGTAATTTATTAGTAGGGTCTTTAAAATTTCAATATTTAAATAGAATGGTACTTGAAAAAAACAAAGTAGTTAAAGAAGAAAAATTAATTGAAGGTTTAGGAAGAGTACGCGATGTAAAACAAGGTCCAGATGGTTATATCTATGTTGCCATTGAATCTGTAGGAATTGTACGAATTGTACCCGTAAATTAATTTCAATCTTTATAAAAGTAACCTTTATTAACATGAAAAATCTAATTATTTCTTCATTTTTCATGTTATTAGCAACAGATATTGTGGCACAAACCATCTTTGGAAAAATTATTGATTTGGACAATGGAATTGAAATTACTAATGTTCAGATTCTAAATTCTAAAAATGAAATTATTTCATCTTCAGATGAATACGGACTTTTCACTTTACCAAAAACAGGATTTTACATATTTAATAAAACAGGTTTTTATCCCGCCAAAGTTACCATTACAAACCTTAATTTTATAATTTTAACATTAAAATCTATTCCACAAGATTTAAATGAAATTCAAATTATTTCTAATAATTTTAAAAGTAATTTAAATAAAATACCTACTTCAATAGCTGTAATTTCAAACCACGAGTTTCTAAATAACAATGTTCACATTAGTCCAATACTTAATAAAGTTTCTGGGGTATTTATGCAAAATGGAACTTATACAACTAACAAAATTATAATTCGTGGCATTGGATCTCGTAATTTATTTGGAACAAGCAAAATAAAAGCTTATTTCGAAGATATTCCATTAACCAACGGTTCTGGAGAATCTACTATTGAAGATATTGAACTAAGTGCAATTGGGAGAATTGAAATTATTAAAGGGCCTTCTTCAAGTATGTACGGCTCTGGATTGGGTGGTACTATTCATCTAATTCCAAACAAAGGTACAATAGGCAATACCATTTTAAAATCTGGCATATCGTTTGGTTCTTTTGGGTTGCAAAAATATATGATACAAACAATTATTGGAAGCGAAAAAACATCAGCATCAATGGTGTATTCAAATACACAAAGCACTGGTTATAGGGCAAATAACAATACCAGCAAACAATCATTTACAATTGCCTCTAATTTTAATATAGACCACAAAAATGAACTTACATTTATAGGTAATTATATTGATCTCAAAGCATTTATTCCAAGTTCTATTGATCTTAATAATTTTTATAATAACCCTAAAATGGCTGCAATTAATTGGAGTGAGGCTAAAGGATTTGAAGATTATACAAAAGGGTTATTTGGTGTTTCTTGGAAACATAATTATAATTCAAACACCAAACACTCTACTAATCTGTTTTATTCGTTTCTTGATTCTTATGAAGCTAGACCTTTCAATATTTTAAAAGACAAAACAACTGCATTTGGAATAAGAACTAAACTAACTACCAAAGCAAAATTATTTAAAAATCAAGTAGAATGGATTGTTGGGGGCGAATTATTTAATGATATTAAAAAATACAAAACATTAGCAAATTTATACAGATCTTTCCCACCAGAAACAGGAAGTGTTGAGGGGAACTTATTAAGTGATTTTAAAGAAAATAGAACTTATTTCAACTTATTTTTTGATTCAAAGTATCAATTATCCGATAAAACACAACTCAATTTTGGAATAAATCTGAACCAAACCTCATATATATTAAAAGATAATTTTAATGCATATCCCATTGATTTTTCAGGTAAATTTAATTTTAAAGCAATACTTTCTCCAACCTTTGGAATCACCTATCAAGTAGTAAAAAATTCAATGATTTACGGAAGCGTTGGTCACGGATTTTCAAGTCCTACGTTAGAAGAAATATTATTACCCGATAACACATTAAATTCAACAATAAAACCTGAAAAAGGTTGGAATTTTGAAATTGGAAGTAGAGGTAGACTATTAAATAACAAACTTACTTTTGAAATTGCCGTTTTTAAAATGAATATAAAAAACCTACTTGTGGCAAAACGAATAAGCGAAGACCAATTTGTTGGTGTTAACGCCGGTGAAACACATTATAAAGGATTGGAATTGGGGCTACATTATAACTTGTTAAAGAACGAAAATGCGAAAATTGAATTGAGCAATATTTTAAGTTTTAACAATTTCAAATTCAAAGAATTTATGGATTACGACACCAATCATTCTGGAAATAAATTGCCAGGAATCCCAAATTTAACACAAAATTCAACTATTACTGCTGTATTAAAATCTGGCCTTTATGGTAAAATAGAGTACAATTATGTGGGTAAAATACCTATGAGAGACGACAATTCTATTTTTTCAAAAAAATACCAACTTGTAAATTCTGGAATTGGGTTTAAAACTTTAGAATCAAAAAAATTAACATTAGATATTTTTATAGGAATTAACAACCTTTTTAATGAAAAACATGCCTCAATGTTACTTATAAATGCAAGTAGTTTTGGCACAGCACTTCCAAGATATTATTATCCTGGAAAATCTTTAAACCATTTTTCAAGTATAAATTTGAAATATAATTTACCCGTTGTGCATTTATAAAAACAGGAATAAAAGTTGTTCATTGACTATATAAAGTCGTATATTTATTTGTATATCAAGCAATTAAATATATGAACAACTTTAAATCAAATTACGACAAAATTTTAGAAATATTAAAA
>NZ_JAUYUD010000030.1 GCF_030692605.1 Lutibacter sp. | reverse complement strand
TGCTTTGAAACTAATAAACATGAATAATGTTTCTCTAATACTAATTTTACACATTCAAGTTTAAATGTGTAATCATATTTCACTTTTCTTTCCATAAAAATACCCCCAAATAGTGTCTAACTTTTTGGGGGCAGTCTAATTTTGTTCGGTTTTTTTTATGTAATCTTTATTACAAATCGAAAATTATAGAATAAATTTGCGCCTTATAAATTTTAAAACATACCATGAAAAATTCGGTGATAATAGTAGCAATCCTGTTTTTATTAACAACAAAAATAAATGCTCAAAATGATACGATAAAATTAAAGGAAGTAAGAATTTCATCTAATAGAATTTCACTACCAATTTCTGAGGAATCGAGGACAGTTTCATTTATCAGTAGTGAAATGATTAAGAATTCTCCGGCAACTAATTTAGCAGACTTGTTGCAAACTGTTGCTGGTGTTGATGTTAGAAGAAGAGGAGTTGACGGAATGCAGTCTGATTTATTTATAAGAGGAGGTAATTTTGATCAAACATTACTTTTAATAGATGGTGTTAAAATGGATGATTCCCAAACGGGACACCACACAATGAATGCCATTTTATCTTTGGATAATATAGAAAGTATTGAAATAATTAAAGGACCAGCTGCACGTATTTATGGTCAAAATGCCTTTGCTGGTGCAATAAATATTGTAACTAAAAAGATAACCCAAAGTTCTTTAAATCTAAAGGTTGGCTATGGCTCTTTTGATAATAAAAAGGCTTCGGTTGGAATTCAGGAAAAGTTTAGTGATAACACTTCGATTTTGGCACATGTTGAAAAACAACTATCAGATGGGTACAGGCCTAATTCAGACTTTGATAATACGTCAGTGTTTTTAAAATCTAATTATAAAAATTTTAGTTTAATAACTTCCTTTAATGATAGAAAATTTGGAGCTGAAAATTTTTATACTTCAAACCCTAATTTTAAGGAATATGAAGAAACTCAAAACAGTTTAGTTGCATTATCATCCGAATTTTATTCGAGCAATTTAACTATTAAACCACGCATTTATTGGAGAAGAAATCAAGATATGTTTTTGTTAAAAAGAACAGACCCTTCATTTTATAGAAATTTTCATATTTCAAATAAAGTAGGTTTTGAAACAAATATGGTGTATATCTCTGCATTTGGGACTACTGGTATTGGAGTCGACGTTTCAAAAGTATATTTGTCGAGTAATAATTTAGGGGATAGAGATCGTTTGGTTTTTAGTACCTTTTTAGAACATCGTTTTAATAAAATGAAGAAGTTTGATGTTACTTTAGGTCTTGCAATAAGTTCGTTTTCAGATTTTAAAACCCAATTTTTACCAGGTTTAGATCTTGGGTATAATATAAATGATAATGTAAAAGTATTTGGTAATATTGGTTATACCTACAGAGTACCTACCTATACTGATTTGTATTATTCAGATCCTGGAAATCAAGGTAATCCAAATTTACAACCTGAATCAGCCATTTCAGAAGAAATTGGACTGAAATATTTAACAGATGCTTTTAATTTTAACTTTTCGTTATTCAATAGAAATTCTACAAATTTAATTGATTGGACAAGAAATACTTCTGCTGAAAAATGGCAAACTCAAAATTTTAGCTCTGTAACAACTAAAGGTTTTGAAACATCTTTTAATTATAGATTTAATGCTGGGGATTTTCTACAAAATATTGATATAAATTATAATTTTATTGATGATAAAATAATTGAGCAAAATGTGAATTATACACGTTACTCACTTAATAGTTTAAAACATCAATTTTCGGCAAGTTTAAATACTAAATTTTTAAAATTTTTAAAACAAAGTATCACTTATAGATATGTAGAAAGAACAAGAGGTACTAGTTATAATTTAGTAGACGCTAAGATTAGTGCTGAAATTAATAAATTTGAATTGTCTCTAAATGCTAATAATATTTTTAATACAGATTATGTTGAAGTAGGGTTAATTCCTATGCCTAAAGGGAATGTAATGATTGGATTAAAATTTTCTGTCTATTAAATTTCATTCATAATAGTATTTAGAAGCTGTTTATAAGGTATTAATTATAAATAGCTTTTTCGTGTTGCACTTTTATTATCATTACATTAATGTCATAAATTATTGTAGATTGCTGCAAATATTTAATTATTATGAATCAAAGAATTCAATCTTTTAAAGATTTTTATCCGTATTATTTGAAGGAGCATAGTAATAGTACATGTAGATTGTTGCACGTTATCGGTACTACTTTGGTTTTTGCACTTGCTATTACAGCCATATATCATAATATTCCAAAACTTTGGATTTTAGTACCAATTGCTGGTTACGGCTTTGCTTGGGCGGGTCATTTTTTCTTTGAAAAGAATAAACCAGCTACTTTTCAATACCCATTATGGAGTTTACGCTCCGATTTTAAAATGTATTTTCAAATAATTTCTAGTAAAATTTCTTTGGATTCAACGAAAGATTCGATTTGATTGTAATTGTTTTAATAGTTGTTTGATTATTTAATTTCTATTGTTAAATAGAAATATATTAAAGAAAGGTCTTCACATTGGAAAACAATTTTTTTCATTATTCATGATAAAAATTGTACGACAAAGAATCAATATAATATTGTATTTGATATCAATTCAGTTAAATAAACTATATTATTTTATTTTATTAAATAAAAATTAGTTTTACGTAAAATAATTAAGAATTATATAATTTAATAATTATATAATGTTAAATAATTATTAAATACGCAATTATAATTTGATTGCATAATGTTTTGTTTTGTATATTTGCAGTCTAATTAATAGATAAGTTATGAAAGCAATTAACAAAAGTAAAAGGGAGATAAATGTTAGAAAAGAGAATAATGTAGATTTTAGAAACGCAAAGAGTTTAGCGTGGAACAATAAAAGAAGATTTAGTATCTAAATTTTTGATATTTATATATAATTATTTGAAGAAAAAAGACCGCTAATCAGCGGTCTTTTTTTTGTATTATAATTTGAATTTGATGTTAATTTTAAATCCCTAACGATTTAAATTGATCTTTTAACGTTGGGTCTGATGGTCTTTTAGCGTCAGAATCCACAATTACACCTTTAGGATCTATTAGAATAAATCTTGGGATCGCAGTAATTCCATATTCCAAAATAAATTCCGATTCAAAACTTTTGTCGGCAAATAATTGCACGCCACCTAGATTTAGATCTTTAACCATTTTTTTCCAATCGCTATGAGCATTGGCTTCATCAACAGAAACACTTACAAATGCTATGTTTTTGCCTTTATATTCCTCT
The DNA here is from genome assembly GCF_030692605.1 of Lutibacter sp. Lineage (GTDB taxonomy): Bacteria > Bacteroidota > Bacteroidia > Flavobacteriales > Flavobacteriaceae > Lutibacter. Next base: position 4,374 of record NZ_JAUYUD010000030.1, on the reverse strand, counting down.
TCAAGTGTTTTTAAAAATGGAATTTCTGCTTTGCAAGGAGCACACCACGTTGCCCAAACATCAATGTACACATACTTTCCTTTTAAATCTGTTAATGATGTTTTGCCTCCTTTAAAATTTTCGTAATTCGCAAAAGTTGGTGATAGTTTTCCTGTTGCCAATTTCATCATATTAGCGTTCATAGCCTCATAGTTAGATTCAATATAGCCAAAAAACATTTCATCATTTTTAGAATCCATTGCATCTATTAATGAGTCAAGATCTTTTGCGTTATCTTTAAAACCTTTCAAGGTTTTTTTAGCTTCTGCCAATCGAGTTTCATAGGCTTTTTTGTCTAAAGAAAAATAGGTTTTAGGATTAGCAAAATCACTCATAAAAAAGGACTTTTTATTTTCCATAAAATTGTTTGTCTCTGCCCCTATACCGGTAAACACAATTCCATCAACTATGTTATCTCCTTTAAATTGAAGATTTAAATCGAAGCCATTTTTTAAAAATAACGTAATGCGATCACCATTTTCAAAGGTCAGGGCGTGCACTCCATCTGTAACTCTAAGGGTATCTGTAAAAGTACCATCTTCATTTACGTTTATTTCTTTGCTAAATCCTCTACCTTGAACAGTAATTTTAGTTGAGTTTGCATTTTTTAATATACCATTTAAGGTAACATAATCTTTAACTTCTTCTTTACAAGAAATTGTTATGATTATTACGGCAAAAAGCCAAATTAATTTCTTCATTTTTTGATTTTTATTGTTAAATTTTTAATTCTTTAAATAGTTCAATTAATTTTTCGTCAGACGGTCTTGGTGCATTCGAATTTACAATAGTCCCATTTGGATCTACTAAAATAAATCTTGGAATACCTTTTATTAAATATTCTTGAACAAATTCTGAATCCCAATCTTTATCAGCAAATAATTGAATGCCTCCTAATTTTTCATCAGAAACCATTTTCTTCCATATTTCGTGGTCTTTTGCTTTATCAACAGATATGCTAACGAACTCAATATTTTTTCCATGGTATTTTTTTTCGATTTCTTTTAAAGCAGGTATTTCAGCTTTACAAGGTCCACACCATGTTGCCCAAACATCTATATAAACAAATTTCCCTTTTAAATCATCTAACGATGTTACACCGCCTTTATGATTTTCATAGTCACTAAATTTTGGAGAAGGCTGTCCTTTTCCAACTTTTTTCAGTAAAGTATAAGAGGCAGCAATTTCTTTTTTGTGCTTTTCGTTGGTAGAATTTTCAGAAAACAATGTGTAAAATAATTCGATATCTTCTGTGTATGTGATTCCGTATTTAGCATTGTCAAAAAGTAAACTATTTTTTATAGTCTCATTTTTAACCAAGCTGCTTACTGTTTTTAAAAATGCAATATCTTCAGAAATGGAATCCTTTTCTGCTAATTCACCTGCCTTTTTATAAAAATGAGAAGTGATTAGGCTTTTATAATTAGATGAAAAAAGAAAATCATCTTCGTTGTCATATAATATCCCATCTAAATCTTTTAAAAAGGTATTAGATACTTTAAAGTCTGGTTTATCTGCATAATGTGAATGATAACTTTCATATCTCGCCAATTTTTCCAAATACGAATAGTTAATATTCTTTTTTTCTGAAGTTTTAAATTCTTCTGAAATTCCTTCAGTTAAAGTAATTAAATTATCTAACGTACTTTTAATTTCTGCAAATCGGTTTTTATAAGCATCCTCCTCTAATAAATAAACAGAGGTTCCTTCGCCCATCATTTCTTTTTCAGTTTTTTCTTTAGTAATTAGATAATTGGCTATTTCAGATCCAATACCACTAATGGATAATGAGTTTTCGAATTGTGTTGCGTCATAATTTATGATAAGATTATTGCCTGGCTCTAAATAAAGATTTATACGATTTTCGCCATCGCTAAATGTATAAAACCCATTGTTTACGTACAATGTGTCTGTAAATGTACCTTGATTGGTAATTGTTACAGGTGCTAATTTTTCATTGTTAGCGTCGTATACTTTAAGCTCTTTAGCAGGAGCATTCATAATTTTTCCAGAAACGATTGCATAATCTACTGGGATTTCTTTTTTACAAGAAATTAGGGAAACTAAGATTATAATAAGAGCTATTTTTTTCATTTTATAATTGATAATTGAAACAATGGGCAAATGTAGTATATTATACTTTTATAGACTTAAATAACTGTTTACTTTAACAATAAATTTGCATAATATAAAAGGAATGCGGAATTTTGAATTCTCAAATTTTAAACATGGACAACCTTTATTATATTGATTCAAAACAAGTAACTTTTGAAATAATTAATAATCTTATTTTAACTGATAAAAAAATAGCACTTTCAAAAGAAACAATTCTTAAAATTGAAAGCTGTAGGAATTATTTGGATGCAAAAATGAAGCAGGAAACCAAACCTATTTATGGTATAAATACTGGATTTGGGTCTTTATGTAATGTTAAAATTGACACAAATAATTTACAAAAATTACAAGAAAATTTGGTAATGAGTCATGCTTGTGGAACAGGTAGTGAAGTGCCAAAAAGAATTGTAAAAATGATGTTGTTTTTAAAAATTCAGTCGTTAAGCTATGGTCATTCAGGTGTTCAGGTAGAAACAGTACAACGTTTAGTAGACTTTTATAATTATGATATTATTCCGGTTATTTATACACAAGGTTCGTTGGGTGCTTCGGGCGATTTAGCACCGTTGGCACATTTGGCATTGCCTTTAATAGGAAAAGGAGAAGTTTATTTTCAAGGCGAAAAAATTTCAGGTGAAGCTATTTTATCCAAATTCAATTGGAGTAAAATCGAATTGAAATCAAAAGAAGGTTTAGCCTTGCTAAATGGCACACAGTTTATGAGTGCTTATGGAGTTGATTTAATTCTAAAATCGTATAAACTCTTATATTTGGCCGATTTAATTGGTGCAGTTTCTTTGGAAGCTTTTGATGGAAACGACGCTCCTCTAAATGAATTGATTCATTTTATTAGGCCTCATAATGGCCAAATAAAAACTGCAGAAAGAATTCGCGAGTTTTTAGATGGTAGTGAGTTAATTATTCAGTCTAAATTAAATGTGCAAGATCCTTATTCTTTTAGGTGTATGCCTCAGGTTCATGGGGCTAGTAAAGATGCGTTGAGTTATTGTAAAAAAGTTTTCCTTACCGAAATTAATTCGGTAACCGACAATCCGAATATTTTTGAAAAAACTGATGAGATTATTTCTGGAGGTAATTTTCATGGACAACCGTTAGCGCTTGCCTTTGATTTTTTAGCTATTGCAATGGCAGAAATAGGAAGTATTTCGGAAAGAAGAACGTATCAGCTAATTTCAGGGTTAAGAGGTTTGCCACCTTTTTTAGTTAAAAATTCAGGTTTAAATAGTGGTTTTATGATTCCGCAATATACTGCTGCAAGCATTGTAAGTCAGAATAAACAATTGGCAACCCCATCATCTGTAGATTCCATTGTATCAAGCAACGGACAAGAAGACCACGTAAGTATGGGTGCTAATGGGGCAACAAAGGCATTTAAAATTGTTAAAAATGTGCAAACGGTTTTGGCAATTGAATTGTTAAATGCGTCTCAAGCCTTATTTTTTAGACTACCATTAAAAACATCGCCATTTTTAGAAGCTTTTTTATCAAGTTTTAGAGTAGATATTCCTTTTATTGAAGATGATGTAATTTTAAGCGAAGAAATAGCAAAATCCAATACTTTTATTGAAAGTTTAGAGATAGATCTAGAAGAGATGTTTTCCTACTAATTATTTTATGAAATTATTTAATTATGGATTATTAAAGTGTAATTATATTACATATTTTTAATATAAAATTTTGCGTTTTTTAATATCTTTTTAAATTTTATAATCTCCTTTTCTGATTCATTTTATCCAATCCTGAAACAATTTACCATGTATTTTTATTTTATTTTGTCAAACTTCAGCAAAAAAAGACCTCCAGAACAGCCTAAATCACTGGCTTTTAGTAAACTAAAATATTAAATTTTTTGCATATTATATAAATTAATATACCAATTATTAGTAATAATGATGCCGTTTGTTAAATAGTTTTACACTGTGTTTTTTATATTTAATTATAATTTACATTTACTCCGATGATAAACGCGATTTGGTTTTATCAGTTAAAGTTCCCACAAATCAAAAAAAAATTTTCAATTAACAAGCTTACTCTAACCCCAATAGATAAAGCAATCGATTATATTAACCTAGCGGTAATATATTCATAAAAAAGTTGTATATTTGTCCTATGGAAAAAGAAGATTTTAGGACAGTTGATGATACGATTAGAAGTTCGTATCGAAAAAAGGCAATTGCCTTAATAAAGAAAGGCGTAAAA
>NZ_JAUYUD010000035.1 GCF_030692605.1 Lutibacter sp. | reverse complement strand
TTGAAATCAAACAATATATAGACTATTATAATAACGAAAGAATTAAATCAAATCTAAACAAAATGAGCCCGATAAAATATCGAGCTCATTATTGTCAAAATTAATTATAAATTTGTCTAACTTTTTGGGGGCAGTCTAAATATGTTCGGTTTTTTTATACTATTATGCCTCACCAACAGGCCCAAAATTTATAGGAATTGGTGGCGTTTCGTAGTCCTTAATTTCACCATGACCTTTCTCAAATCTTTTCACATTCTCTGCTAAAGCTTTTGCAAGTCTTTTGGCATGTTGAGGAGTTAAAATTACTCTAGATTTTACTTTTGCCTTGGGTTGACCTGGCATTACACTTATAAAATCTATTATAAATTCTGACACTGAATGATTAATAACTGCTAAATTGGAATATATTCCTTCAGCAATTTTCTCATCGAGTTCAATATTAATTTGTCCCTCATTTTTTAAATTTGAGTCGCTCATAATTTATAGTTTTGAATCCATTTCTTCTTTAGAACCAACAATAATATTATCATAAGCACGCATACCTGTTCCTGCAGGAATACGTTTTCCAACAATTACGTTTTCTTTCAGTCCTTCTAAGTCATCAACTTTTCCACTAACAGCAGCTTCATTTAACACTTTGGTAGTTTCTTGGAACGAAGCAGCAGAAATAAATGATTTCGTTTGTAGCGATGCTCTAGTTATACCTTGTAATATTTGATCTGCGGTGGCTGGTTGTGCATCTCTTGCAACAACTAGTTCCTTATCATCTCTTCTTAAAACAGAATTTTCATCACGTAATTGACGTGTTGTAACAATTTGACCTTCTCTTAAAACTTTAGAATCTCCAGCGTTTTCAACAACTTTCATTCCATAAATTTCATCATTTCGTTCAATGAAATCATTTATATGAACTAGTTGATTTTCTAGGAATAAGGTATCACCAGAATCTAAAATTCTAACTTTACGCATCATTTGTCTAACAACAACTTCAAAATGCTTATCGTTAATTTTCACACCTTGCAAACGGTAAACCTCTTGAATTTCGTTTACCAAATATTCTTGAACTTTTCCAGGACCTTGAATATTTAAAATATCATCTGGTGTAACAGCACCTTCAGATAATGGCATACCAGCTTTAATAAAGTCGTTTTCTTGAACTAAAATTTGATTAGAAAGTTTAATTAAATATTTTCTAACATCGCCTAGTTTTGATTCAACTACTATCTCTCTGTTACCACGTTTGATTTTTCCAAACGATACTACTCCATCCACCTCAGAAACAACTGCAGGATTCGAAGGATTTCGTGCTTCAAATAATTCTGTAACTCGAGGCAAACCTCCTGTAATATCTCCAGATCTACCTGATTTCCTTGGTATTTTTACAACGATTTTACCCGCTAAAATTTTATCGCCATTATCAACAATTAAATGAGCTCCAACCGGTAAATTGTAGGATCTTAGAACATCTCCCTTTTTATCTTTTACCAATAATGTTGGAATTGTTTTTTTATTTCTAGATTCAATAATCACTTTTTCTTGGAATCCAGTTTGTTCATCAATTTCAACAATATAATTCGTCCCTAATTCAATATCTTCAAATTCAATTACACCTGCGAATTCTGATACAATTACTCCGTTAAATGGATCCCATTTACAAATTACATCACCTCTTTTAATTGAATCTCCAATTTTAATATTCAAAACTGAACCATAAGGAATATTACTTGTACTAAGTGTAATTCCTGTTTTTTCGTCATTAATTTTTATTTCAGAAGTTCTAGAAATAACTGTTTCAATTGCTTTTCCTTCAGAATCTACACTACTAACTGTTTTTAGATCGTCTATTTGTGCAATTCCTTTAAATTTAGCAGTTAAGCTATTTTCTTCAGATATATTTCCTGCAACCCCTCCAACGTGGAATGTTCTTAAGGTTAACTGAGTACCTGGTTCTCCAATAGATTGTGCAGCAATTACACCAACGGCTTCACCTATTTGAACCATTTTTCTGGTAGATAAACTATGACCGTAACATTTAGCACAAATACCTCTTTTAGACTCACAAGTTAAAGCAGAACGAACTTCTATTCCTTCAATATTTAAATTTTGAATAAGCTCTGCTATTTCAGTAGAAATTTCATCTCCTGATTTTACGATTAATTCATCGGTATCAGGATTAAGAACATCATGTAATGAAACTCGACCGTCTAATCTTTCAGATAAAGTCTCAACAATTTCATCATTCTTTTTAAGGGCCTCAACATTTAATCCTCTTAATGTACCACAATCAAATTCATTAATAATTACATCTTGAGACACATCAACCAAACGTCGTGTTAAATAACCCGCATCTGCTGTTTTTAACGCCGTATCGGCTAGACCTTTACGAGCACCGTGTGTTGAAATAAAATATTCTAAAATTGATAATCCTTCTTTAAAGTTAGATAAAATTGGGTTTTCAATAATTTCACCACCACCTGCTGTAGATTTTTTAGGCTTCGCCATTAATCCACGCATACCAGTTAACTGACGAATTTGTTCTTTAGAACCCCTTGCACCAGAATCTAACATCATATAAACCGAGTTAAACCCTTGTTGGTCTTCACGCAAACGCTTCATTGAAAGTTCAGTTAAACGGTTATTTGTTGAACCCCAAATATCAATAACCTGATTGTAACGTTCTTTATTTGTTAACATACCCATGTTATAATTAACCATAATATGGTCAACTTGGGCATTGGCATCTGCAATCATTTTATGTTTTTCTGGTGGAATAATAATATCCCCTAAACTGAATGACAAACCACCTTGGAATGCAAAGTGATAACCCATATCCTTAATATCATCCAAAAATTTACCAGTTGTTGGTACATCTGTAACTTTTAGAATTTTTCCAATAATATCTCTTAACGATTTTTTATTTAAAACTTCGTTAATATAACCGGCTTCAACTGGTACAACTTCATTGAATAGTACTCTACCAACGGTAGTTTCAATAATTTGATTAACTAATTCTCCTTCAGCATTAAAATCTTTTGTTCTAACTTTAATTATTGCATTTAAGTCAACTGCTTTTTCATTAAAAGCTATATTTACTTCTTCAGGTGAATAAAAAGTTAAACCTTCTCCTTTCACAGGATATTCTGGAGTATTTCTTCTTTCTTTAGTCATATAATATAGACCTAAAACCATATCCTGAGATGGAACAGTTATAGGAGCACCATTTGCTGGGTTTAATATATTATGTGAAGCTAACATTAGTAACTGACACTCTAAAATTGCCTCAGGCCCTAATGGTAAATGAACCGCCATTTGATCACCATCAAAATCGGCATTAAATGCAGTACAAACCAATGGATGTAACTGTATTGCTTTTCCTTCAATTAATTTTGGCTGAAAAGCTTGAATACCTAAACGGTGTAATGTAGGAGCACGGTTTAACATTACAGGATGTCCTTTTAAAACATTCTCTAATATATCCCATACTACAGGTTCTCTTTTATCAATAATTTTCTTTGCAGATTTTACTGTTTTTACAATTCCTCTTTCAATTAATTTTCTAATTACAAATGGTTTGTACAATTCAGCTGCCATATCTTTTGGCAATCCACATTCAAATAATTTTAATTCTGGCCCAACAACAATTACAGAACGAGCAGAATAATCAACACGTTTACCCAAAAGGTTTTGACGGAAACGTCCTTGTTTACCTTTTAATGAATCTGACAACGATTTTAATGGTCGGTTTGATTCAGTTTTAACTGCTGAAGATTTTCTTGTATTATCAAATAATGAATCTACAGATTCTTGTAACATACGTTTTTCATTACGTAAAATTACTTCTGGAGCTTTAATTTCCATTAACCTTTTCAAACGATTGTTACGAATAATTACTCTTCGGTATAAATCATTTAAATCTGAAGTAGCAAACCTACCTCCATCTAAAGGAACTAAAGGTCTTAACTCTGGAGGAGTAACCGGAATTACTTTCATAACCATCCATTCTGGACGGTTTTCTCTATTTTTGTTAGCATCTCTAAACGCTTCAACAACATTTAACCTTTTTAAGGCTTCTGTTTTACGTTGTTTTGATGTTTCGGTATTAGCTTTATGACGAAGTTCATATGATAATTCATTTAAATCAATTCTATTGAATAAATCAACTAAACAAGAAGCACCCATTTTTGCAATGAACTTATCTGGGTCATTGTCATCTAAATATTGATTTTCAATTGGAAAAGATTCTAAAATATCTAAATATTCTTCTTCCGTTAAAAAATCCATTTTTTGCAATGGTTCTCCATCTGAATTTTTAGCACCAGCAGGCTGAATTACTACATATCTTTCGTAGTAAATTATCATGTCTAACTTCTTTGATGGTAACCCTAAAAGGTATCCCATTTTGTTAGGTAATGATTTAAAATACCAAATATGAGCAACAGGAACCACTAAATTAATGTGTCCTACTCTATCTCTTCGTACTTTTTTTTCTGTAACCTCTACCCCACATCGATCACAAACAATTCCTTTATAACGAATTCTTTTATATTTCCCACAAGCACATTCAAAGTCTTTTATAGGTCCAAAAATTCGCTCACAAAACAATCCGTCTCTTTCAGGTTTGTGAGTTCTATAGTTGATTGTTTCAGGTTTTAAAACTTCACCATTAGACTTCTCTAGAATTACTTCTGGAGATGCTAAACCAATTGAAATTTTCTCAAACTTTTTTACAGTGTATTTATCTGTTTTTCTTGCCATAATAATGATGGATTCGAATTTAAAATGTAAAAATATTTTAAAGTTAGGAGGGGTTACCTCCTAACCTATTTAGTTGTTATTCTTCTAATCTAACGTCTAATCCAAGACCTTTCAGTTCATGCATTAATACATTAAATGATTCTGGTAAACCTGGTTCAGGCATTGGATCTCCTTTTACAATAGCCTCATATGTTTTAGCTCTTCCTAAAACGTCATCCGATTTTACTGTTAAAATTTCTCTCAATGTACTAGACGCACCATAAGCTTCAAGAGCCCAAACCTCCATCTCTCCAAAACGCTGACCTCCAAATTGAGCTTTTCCTCCAAGTGGTTGTTGTGTAATTAAAGAGTAAGGTCCTATTGAACGAGCATGCATTTTATCATCAATCATATGACCAAGTTTAATCATATAAATAACTCCAACAGTTGCAGCTTGGTCAAAACGTTGTCCAGTTCCTCCATCATATAAATAAGTATGTCCGAATAATGGTACTCCAGCTTCTGCCGTTAACTCATTAATTTGATCAATTGTGGCACCGTCAAAAATTGGTGTCGCAAACTTTCTATCAAGTTTTTGACCTGCCCAGCCTAATACGGTTTCATAAATTTGACCAATATTCATACGTGAAGGTACCCCAAGTGGATTTAATACAATATCAACAGGCGTTCCATCTTCTAAGAAAGGCATATCTTCTTGTCTTACTATTCTTGCAACAATACCCTTGTTACCATGACGACCTGCCATTTTATCACCAACTTTTAATTTACGTTTTTTAGCAATGTAAATTTTAGCCAATTTTAAAATACCTGCTGGTAATTCATCTCCAACAGAAATAGTAAATTTCTCACGACGCAAACCACCTTGTAGGTCATTTACTTTAATTTTATAATTATGAATTAATTCATTAATTAAACTATTAATATGATCATCGGTAGTCCAAATTCCTCTAGTTAAATAGCTAAAATCTGGTACAGCATTCAACATTTTTAAGGTGTATTTTTTTCCTTTTTGTAGAATTTCTTCACCTAAATCATTCAATACTCCTTGAGAAGTTTTACCACTTACTAAACCGAATAATTTATCGGTTAAAACAGCACGTAAATCTTCAAGTAAGGCGGCATATTTATCTTCTAAAGTAGCAATGTTTACTTTATCTTTAGCTCTTTTTGCTTTATCCTTAACGGCTCGTTCGAATAGTTTTTTGTCAATTACTACGCCATTTAGTGAAGGTGAAGCTTTTAAAGATGCATCTTTAACATCTCCTGCTTTATCACCAAATATTGCACGTAATAATTTTTCTTCTGGCGTTGGATCAGATTCTCCTTTTGGTGTAATTTTACCAATTAAAATGTCGCCAGGTTTTACCTCGGCTCCAATTCTAATCATTCCATTTTCATCCAAATCTTTAGTAGCTTCTTCTGAAACGTTTGGAATATCATTAGTTAATTCTTCAGCTCCCAATTTAGTATCTCTAACTTCTAATGAATATTCATCAATATGAATAGAGGTAAAAATATCTTCACGAACAACTTTTTCAGAAATTACAATTGCATCTTCAAAATTGTACCCTTTCCAAGGCATAAAAGCAACCTTCATATTTCTACCAAGTGCTAATTCACCATTTTGAGTAGCATAGCCTTCACAAAGCACTTGACCTTCTTCAACCCTATCACCTTTTTTAACAATTGGTTTCAGGTTAATTGTTGTACCCTGATTCGTTTTTCTAAACTTAATTAAATCATATGTTTTTGTATCACTTTCAAAACTAACAAGAATTTCCTCTTCAGTTTTATCGTATTTAATTCTAATAATGTTTGCATCTACATATTCTACAACCCCTGGTCCTTCAGCATTCATTAAAATTCTAGAATCTTTTGCTACTCTACGCTCTAAACCTGTACCCACAATAGGAGACTCTGGTTTTAATAAAGGTACAGCCTGACGCATCATATTCGATCCCATTAATGCACGGTTCGCATCATCATGTTCCAAAAATGGAATTAAAGATGCTGAAATTGAAGCAATTTGATTTGGAGCTACATCCATAAAGTTAACCACTGTTGAATCTACGACAGGATAATCTGCTTCTTCTCTAACAATAACCTTTTCATTTACAAAATTTCCAACTTCATCTAAAGGTAAATTAGATTGAGCAAATTTCATTCCTTCTTCCTCTTCAGCACTCAAATATTTTGGTTCATCAGAAATATTAACAACACCTTTTGTTACTTTTCTATATGGTGTTTCAATAAATCCTAAATTATTTACTTTAGCAAAAACGGCCAATGAAGAAATTAAACCAATGTTCGGTCCCTCCGGAGTTTCAATTGGACATAACCTTCCATAATGTGTAAAGTGAACATCACGAACCTCAAATCCTGCACGTTCTCTAGATAAACCTCCTGGTCCTAATGCCGATAATCTTCTTTTGTGCGTAATCTCAGCCAATGGATTTGTTTGATCCATAAATTGAGATAATTGGTTGGTACCAAAAAATGAATTAATAACCGAAGACAATGTTTTAGCATTAATCAAATCTATTGGTGTAAACACCTCATTATCACGCACATTCATTCGTTCACGAATGGTACGTGCCATACGAGATAAACCAACGCCAAACTGACTTGCCAATTGCTCACCAACCGTACGAACACGACGATTAGATAAATGGTCAATATCATCAACCTCAGCTTTTGAATTTACTAATTTTATCAAATTTTTGATAATAGTAATAATATCCAATTTAGTCAGTACTTTTTCGTCAATACTAACGTCTAAGCCCAACTTTTTATTCATTCTGTATCTACCTACTTCACCAAGATTATACCGTTGCTCAGAAAAGAATAATTTATCAATAATTCCTTTTGCAGTTTCAAAATCTGGCGGTTCTGCATTTCGCAATTGTCTATAAATATGTTCAACAGCCTCTTTTTCTGAGTTCGTTGGATCTTTTTGTAACGTATTATGAATAATGGCATAATCGGCCATTTCATTATCTTCTTTATGAAGTAAAATACTTTTAGCGCCTGATTCAATAATTTCCTCAATTTCATCTTTTTCTAAAACTGTATCTCTATCCAATACAATTTCATTTCTTTCAATTGAAACTACCTCACCAGTATCTTCATCTACAAAGTCTTCAAACCACGTTTTTAAAACACGGGCAGCAAGCTTACGACCTTGGTATTTTTTAAGACCACTTTTTGAAACTTTAATTTCTTCAGCTAGGTCAAAAATTTCTAAAATATCTTTATCTCTCTCATAACCAATTGCTCTAAACAAGGTGGTTACAGGTAATTTTTTCTTTCTATCAATATAAGCATACATTACTTGATTGATATCTGTAGCAAACTCTATCCAAGAACCTTTAAATGGAATTACTCTTGCTGAATATAATTTAGTTCCATTTGCATGGAATGATTGTCCAAAAAATACTCCAGGTGAACGATGTAATTGAGATACAACAACACGTTCAGCACCATTAATACAAAAAGTACCACTATGAGTCATGTAAGGAATAGTTCCTAAATACACATCTTGAACAATTGTTTCAAAATCTTCATGCTCAGGATCAGTACAATAAAGTTTTAAACGTGCTTTTAAAGGCACGCTATAGGTTAAACCTCGTTCAATACACTCTAAAATGGTATATCTAGGAGGATCCACAAAATAATCCAAAAACTCTAACACAAATTGGTTTCGAGTATCAGAAATTGGGAAATTGTCTAGGAAGGTTTTATATAAACCTTCGGTACTACGCTCATCAGCTTTCGTTTTTAGTTGGAAGAAATCTTGAAAAGATTTAATTTGAATATCTAAAAAATCAGGATATTCAGTTACTAATTTAGCTGATGCAAAGCTTATTCTTTCGGTATTATTTTTTGTGGCCAATGGACAAAAACTTTAGGTTATAAAACTATTAAAATATAAGAACGAATATATATGCAAAATGGTTTAGGTCTAAGAATATACCTAGACCTAAACCTTTAATTGCTTAAACTGTTGGGAGCTTACTTAAGCTCAACCTCAGCTCCAGCCTCTTCTAAAGAAGCTTTTAAACCTTCAGCTTCGTCTTTAGAAACACCTTCTTTAATAGGTGCTGGTGCGCTATCAACAATTTCTTTAGATTCTTTCAATCCTAAACCAGTTAATTCTTTAACCAATTTAACAACTGCTAATTTTGAAGCACCTGCTGATTTTAATATTACATCAAATTCAGTTTTTTCTTCTGCTGCTTCTCCATCACCACCTGCTGCTGGACCTGCTACTGCAACTGCTGCTGCAGCTGGTTCAATTCCATATTCGTCTTTTAAAATCTTAGCCAACTCATTTACTTCTTTTACTGTTAAGTTAACAAGTTGTTCTGCGAAATTTTTCAAATCTGCCATTTCTCTTTGTTTAAATTTTATTATTTAGTTTATTCGTGCACTAATTTATTTATCTGATAATGTTTTAATAATACCAGACAATTTTTGACCTCCTGATTGTAATGCTGAAATAACATTTTTAGCAGGCGATTGTAATAACGTAATAATATCTCCTATTACCTCTTCTTTTGATTTTAAGTTTACTAAAGAATCTAATTGGTCATCTCCAATATAAATTGCTTCTTCAACATAAGCTCCTTTCAATAAAGGTTTATTTGATTTCTTACGAAATTCCTTAATTAATTTTGCTGGAGCATTCCCAATTTCAGCAAACATTAAAGAGGTATTCCCTTTTAATGCTGATGGTAAATCTCCAAAATCTTTTTCAGATTTTTCCATTGCTTTTTCAAGCAAGGTGTTTTTAACAACTGATAGTTGAATATTTGCTCTAAAACAAGCTCTACGTAAATTAGAGGTTTCCAAAGCATTTAATCCAGAAAGGTCTGCTAAATATATAATATTCCCTTCAGATAACTTAGTTGTTAAAGTTTCTATTACTTGTGATTTTTCTTCTCTCGTCATAATTACTAACTTTTAACTAGTTATACTGTTTTTGGATCAATACCTATTCCAGGACTCATAGTACTGGATAAGTAAATACTTTTAATATACACTCCTTTTGCAGCTGTTGGTCTAAGCTTTAAAAGTGTTGTTACAAGTTCGTGTGCATTTTGTTCAATTTTTGAAGCCTCGAAAGAAACTTTTCCAATTCCTGCATGAACTATACCATATTTATCAACTTTAAAGTCAATTTTACCGGCTTTAACTTCACCTACAGCTTTTGCAACATCCATTGTTACTGTACCAGTTTTTGGGTTAGGCATTAATCCTCTTGGTCCTAAAATACGACCTAATGGACCTAACTTACCCATAACACTTGGCATAGTAATAATAACGTCAACATCTGTCCAACCTTCTTTAATTTTTTGAAGGTAATCATCTAACCCAACATAATCAGCACCTGCTTCTTTTGCAGCTTCTTCCATGTCTGGAGTTACTAATGCTAAAACTTTAACATCTTTACCGGTTCCGTGTGGTAATGTAACCACACCTCTAACCATTTGATTAGCTTTACGAGGATCTACTCCTAACTTAACAGCTAATTCTACAGATGCATCAAAATTTACACTAGTAATATCTTTTACTAAAGCAGAAGCGTCTTTTAATGAATAAGCTCGATTACTCTCAACCTTATCATGAGCTACTTTTTGCTTTTTTGTTAATTTTGCCATTTTTTTTAACTGTTTTATTTTTTAATTGGAGCTTCTCCTCTTACTTTAACACCCATTGATCTAGCAGTTCCTGCCATCATCAACATTGCAGATTCAATTGTAAATGCATTTAAATCAACCATTTTATCTTCTGCAATTGTTCTCAATTGTGCCCAAGTAACTGTAGCTATTTTATTACGGTTAGGCTCTGCTGAACCCTTTTTAACTTTAGCTGCTTCTAATATTTGAACAGCGGCTGGTGGAGTTTTAACAACAAACTCAAACGATTTATCTTTGTAAACTGTAATAGCCACAGGTAAAATCTTTCCTTGTTTATCTTGAGTTCTCGCATTAAATTGCTTACAGAACTCCATAATGTTAACTCCGGCAGCACCTAAAGCAGGTCCAACTGGTGGTGACGGATTTGCCGCCCCTCCTTTAACTTGTAATTTTACTACCTTACTTATTTCTTTTGCCATTATTTAATCTTAAATGTTAGATATTATATTATAGTTGGAAGCTATATAATATCATGAATTACTTATGTAACAATTATGAAATTTTATCTACTTGCATATAACTTAATTCTAAAGGTGTTTTTCTACCGAAAATTTTCACCATTACTTCTAGTTTACGCTTTTCTTCATTTATTTTTTCTATGGTACCATCAAATCCATTAAACGGACCATCAATAACCTTTACAGTTTCACCAATTACATATGGGATAGCAACACTATCAGTCTGCACCGACAGTTCATCCACCTTACCAAGCATTCTATTTATTTCTGCTTTACGCATTGGAACTGGATCACCTCCTTTTACTTCGCCTAAAAATCCAATTACACCAGGAATAGATTTAATAATATGAGGCATTTCTCCACTCAAATTAGCTTCAATCATAACATAACCAGGAAAATAAACACGCTCTTTGTGAATTTTTTTTCCATTACGCACCTGAATTACTTTTTCTGTTGGCACCAAAACTCTATCAACATAATCAGTCATGCCTAAGCGTGCAATTTCATTTTCGATATAAGTTTTTACCTTATTCTCTTGCCCACCAATAGCCCTAACAACATACCATTTTTTTACAGAATCAGACATAGTGTATTTTTAATTAAAATAGTTTAAAATATTCTGTTAGCCCTGCTTGGAAAAATTTATCAACCGCAAACACCGCTAAAGAAAATAATAAAGTAAATATCGCAACAATAACTGTAGATTTTTGAGCTTCTTCCCAAGAAATCCATGAAACTTTGTTCCGTAACTCACCAAAAGAGTCTGTTATATAATTAATTAATTTCATTATTTTAATTTTTGCACGGGCGGAGAGACATCTCGTACCACGCTATTTTATTTGCACGGGTGGAGAGACTCGAACTCCCGACACCTGGTTTTGGAGACCAGTGCTCTACCAACTGAGCTACACCCGTAGGTATACACAAGGTGCTTCCTATAAGAAGCACCTATATATACTTATATTATTACTAGGTGTATTATTAATCTAACAATTCTGTTACCTGACCAGCACCAACAGTTCTACCACCTTCACGAATTGCAAAACGTAAACCTACGTTTAACGCAATGGCTTGATGTAAATCTACCGTTATGGTTAAGTTGTCTCCTGGCATTACCATTTCAACTCCATCAGGTAAATTAATAGTACCTGTTACGTCAGTTGTACGAACGTAAAACTGCGGACGATAGTTGTTATGGAATGGAGTATGACGTCCACCTTCTTCTTTTTTAAGGATATAAACCTCTGCTTTAAATTTACCGTGAGGTTTAACAGATTTAGGTTTGCAAATTACCATACCTCTTGAGATATCTTCTTTTGCAATACCTCTTAACAAGATACCTACGTTATCTCCTGCTTCACCTCTATCTAATATTTTTCGGAACATTTCAACTCCAGTAACAGTAGAAGTTAATTTTTCAGCACCCATACCAATAATTTCAACTGCATCACCTGTATTAGCAACACCTGTTTCAATACGACCCGTTGCTACTGTACCACGGCCTGTAATTGAGAATACATCTTCAACAGGCATTAAAAATGGTTTATCAACATCACGTGGAGGTAATTCAATCCAAGTATCAACAGCATCCATTAATTCAAGAATTTTTTCAACCCATTTAGGCTCTAAATTCAATCCACCTAAAGCAGATCCTTGAATTACAGGAGTATTATCACCATCATAATCATAAAATGATAATAAATCTCTAATTTCCATTTCTACCAATTCTAATAGTTCTTCGTCATCAACCATATCCACTTTATTCATGAATACCACTAATCTAGGAATACCTACTTGACGTCCTAATAAGATATGCTCTCTAGTTTGAGGCATTGGACCATCAGTTGCAGCAACTACGATTATTGCACCGTCCATTTGAGCAGCACCAGTTACCATGTTCTTTACGTAATCCGCGTGACCTGGACAGTCAACGTGAGCGTAATGACGGCTTGCTGTAGCATATTCTACGTGGGCAGTATTAATTGTAATACCTCTTTCTTTTTCTTCAGGTGCATTATCAATTTGGTCAAAGTTTTTTACTTCACAAAATCCTTTTTGGTGCAACACCATTGTAATTGCTGCAGTTAAGGTTGTTTTACCGTGGTCAACGTGCCCAATTGTACCAATATTAAGGTGTGGTTTGGAACGATCAAAATTTGCTTTTGCCATGATTATTTAATTTTTAAATCTTAGTTATATATAGTGTTAATTTTCATTCTAATTTTTGAGCCAATGATGGGAATTGAACCCATGACCTCTTCCTTACCAAGGAAACACTCTACCCCTGAGCTACACCGGCATAAAAAATGAGCGGGAGACCGGGCTCGAACCGGCGACAATCAGCTTGGAAGGCTGAAGCTCTACCAACTGAGCTACTCCCGCATTATTTTTCAATTCCTCGTTTGTTTTTATTTCTAAAATACAAAAGTGGTGAGAGAAGGATTCGAACCTTCGAAGCTTGCGCAGCAGATTTACAGTCTGCCCTCGTTGGCCACTTGAGTATCTCACCATTTTTCAAAGATCTTAGTTGATTATTTTACTTTTTCAACTATGCTCAGGATTAACGCAATAATCCTATTTTATTCTTCATTTGAGCCGATAGAGGGACTCGAACCCACGACCTGCTGATTACAAATCAGCTGCTCTAGCCAGCTGAGCTACATCGGCATTTTACTCCATAAAAGAAGTCCGCTATTTCTAACGGACTGCAAATGTATTAAAGTTTTAAATTTAAACAAAACTTTTTATTGTATTTTTTAATATTTTATTACTCGCGTATTTTATCCTTCTTTTTAGTTAATTGTCTTTTAAGTGAATCCACCGCCAACAAAACACCTTCTTCAAAAGTTTTACTTTGTTTTTTCGCAACAATTTCTGAACCTGCAACATTAACTTTTATATCTGTTGTTTTATTCTCTTTTTCGCTCGTTTGCTGTACTTTCAAAAAAACCTCAACATCAATTATTTTATCATAAAATTTTTCTAAACTGGTTACTTTTTTTTCAATAAATTCAACAAGATTTTTATCTATGTTAAAATTAACAGACTGTACATGTACTTTCATAATTAGTTAGTTTTTTTTGCTCCTCGGATGAGCTTGGTTATACACTTCTTTTAACTTTCCCAAACTGCTATGGGTATATACTTGTGTTGATGCTAAACTAGAATGTCCCAATAATTCTTTTACAGAATTTAAATCTGCTCCTTCATTTAGCAAATGGGTTGCAAAAGAGTGCCTTAAAATATGTGGACTCTTTTTTACTTTGGACGACACACCACTAAAATAATTATTTATTATGCGATAAACAAGTGTAGCATACATTTTTTTACCATTTTTAGTAAGAAAAAGGTATTGGTTTTCAATAAATAATTGCTCTCTAAATGATACATAGTTAGTTAGCGTTGCTTTTAAAAACGGCAATAGTGGTAATATTCTTTCTTTATTTCTTTTTCCTAACACTTTTAAGGTGTTGTTACAAAAATCTACGTCAGGTATTGTAATATTAATAAGTTCGGCTCTTCTTATTCCAGTGGCGTAAAACAATTCTACTATTAATTTATTTCTAGCAGATTCAAAATTAAGTTCTTCTTCAATACTATTTAATACATTATTTATTTCTTTTTCAGAAAAAGGAACTTGCATTTTTTTAGCAATTTTAAGTGCTTTGTGTTTTAATAATGGATTAATCTCAATTTGATTTGACTTATGAAGGAATTTATAAAAAGATTTTAAAGATGATATCTTTCGATTAACAGATCTATTGGAAATATTTGAATTTACTAAACTAACAATCCAACTTCTAATTTCATGATAGTTAACTTTTGTTATATCTGCAATTCCAATATGATTAATCATGAATTTTTGAAAAGTAGACACGTCGTTTTCATAAGCTGTAATTGTATGAATCGAATATTTCTTTTCTAATGCTAAATATTTTAAAAAGGAATTTATTGGCATGAAAAAAACCGTTAGTGTACAAATTTACAATAAGTAATCTTGAAACACTAACAGTTTATTTTTTTATTAGGTAATTTAATTTAGTTACCCTTGCTCTTCTGTAGTTCTAATTCTTTGAATGTACTGAGCTTTTATATTTTGTGCACGTTTTGAAACAGATGGCTTCGTAAATTGTTTACGCTCTCGTAAATTTTTCATTGTTTTTGTGCGATCGAATTTTCTTTTATAACGTTTTAACGCTCTATCGATATTTTCTCCTTCTTTAATTGGTATAATTAACATATTTTGGCACCTCCTTTCAAGTTGTTCTCTTTTTAAATTTGGATTGCAAAGATACAAACTAAATATTCAATTGCAATATTTAATTATTTTATTTCAAAATATTTCTTGCAATCACAACTTTTTGAATTTCAGTTGTTCCTTCTCCAATAGTACATAGTTTGGAATCTCTATAAAATTTTTCAACAGGAAAATCTTTAGTATATCCATAACCTCCATGAATTTGAACTGCTTCCGAAGCTATTTTAACACAGGCTTCAGAGGCATACATTTTTGCCATTGCTCCTATCGTTGTCATTCTCTCCCCTTTATTTTTTAAATAAGCTGCTTTATGAAGTAATAATTCTGAAGCTTCAATTTCAGTAGCCATATCAACAAGTTTAAATGAAATTCCTTGAAAAGAACTTATAGGTTTTCCAAATTGTTCGCGTTCTTTTGAATATTTTAAAGCTGCTTCATAGGAACCTTTTGAAATTCCTAAGGCCAAAGCACCAATTGAAATTCGTCCACCATCTAACACTTTTAATGCTTGCACAAAACCCTCTCCAACATCCCCTAAAATATTACTTTTATGGACTCTACAATTGTCAAAAATCATTTCTGCAGTTTCAGAAGCTCTCATTCCTAATTTATCCTCCTTTTTACCAGAAGTAAAACCTAAGGTTCCTTTTTCTACCACAAAGGCTGTATTTCCGCGTGAATCTCCTTTTTTTCCAGTTCGAGTCATAACCACCGCAATATCACCCGAAATACCATGAGTAGTAAAATTTTTTGCCCCATTTAAAATATAATAATCTCCATCTTTAATCGCAGTTGTACTCATTCCTCCTGCATCAGAACCGGTGTTATGCTCTGTTAAACCCCAAGCTCCAATCCATTCTCCACTTGCAAGTTTCGGTAACCATCTTTCTTTTTGGGTTTCATTTCCAAATTCTAAAATATGACCCGTACACAATGAATTATGAGCTGCAACCGACAACCCAATTGATGAATCTATTTTTGAAATTTCTTCTATAACAGTAATATAATGATGATAATCGAGACCAGAACCTCCATATTTTTGAGGAACTAAAACACCCATAAAACCCATTTCGCCTAATTTTTTAAATAGTTTTATCGGGAATTTTTGTTTTTTATCCCAATCCATCATTTTAGGTTTAATATGTTTTGCTCCAAATTTCCTAATACTTTCCGCAATTAGTTCTTGAGTCTCAGTTTTATCAAAGTTCATTTTTGTCTTTATTTAGCGTCCAAATATAAGGCTATTCTGCTAAATTTATTTAATGGAAAACCTTCTATTTTTTTCAACTCTTCAATAGATTGAATTTCAGCAACTTCTTCTCTATAATTAACAATTTTCTTTGTTAATTCATAATCCATATAGGGGATTTTTAGAATTTCTTTAAAAGTTGCTGTGTTTACATTTAGCTTCTTAATTTGAGGAATCTCAATAACGTGATATTTTTGAAGCACCTTATCCACCACTTCTTTATCTATGTTCCAAACCTCATAAACCTGATCATTTGATGTAAAACCTTGTAATTTCGCCCTGTAGTCAACTATGCGTTTTGCTAATTTGGTACCAATTCCATTAACTGATTCAAAATCTGATTCATTGACTAAATTTATATCTAGCTTTTTGTAAGATTTTTTTACAGTGCTTTCCATAGCTTTATTTGATTGTCTATTTACCCAATCCGGAAATTTTAATGATGGAGCAATTACTTCAAACAAGCTATCACTAATTCTGGTAACAGTTTGAAATTCTTTTGCAGAATTCATATATTTTCCAGTTGCTCTAAATGCAAGCAATCTATCAATTTCTTTTACGCTTAAACCCAATTGATATCCTTTAAAATCTGTTAAATAATTTGGGTTAAAAGGAAAAATTTTATACTTCTTTATTTCTTCTTTATTCTTAGTTTGCTTTTGTGTAGTCTTAGAAATTTCATTTTTTAATATTGGACTAATTCCAGAAGAAAAATCTATATAGAAATATGCGATTTGCACTGATATGATTAAAATAATTAAAAAGAAAATCCCATTTCTTTCTCTTTTATTGAAATTGAAATGGGGTTTTAATGCATTCATATGATATTTATATTATTTTTTCGCCAACCTTTGGGCTTTGTAAAGTTCTCCCGCTTTCAATTTGCGCCAGTATTCGTTTAAATCTACTTTTACTTCACCCGACATTAAATAAAGTCCGATAATATTTGGAAATGCCATGGCCAAAATCATCATATCCGAAAAGTCTAAAACAGCGCCCAAACTAACGGAAGCCCCTACCACAACAAATATTAAAAAGAACATTTTATAAACCATTTCCGCTTTTTTGCTTTTTCCGAACAAATAAGACCAAGCGCGCATTCCGTAGTAAGACCAGGAAATCATGGTAGAAAAAGCAAACAAAAATATGGCGACAGTCAACACATAAGGGAACCAAGAAATTACAGTCCCAAAAGCATCAGAAGTCAATTGTGCGCCGCCCATTCCAACTACTTCATGTTTACCGGTAAAAATTAATACCAAAGCCGTTAATGTACAAACCACAACCGTATCAATAAAAGGTTCCAGCAAAGAAACAAATCCTTCAGATGGAGGATTGTTCGTTTTTGCCACACTGTGTGCAATGGCGGCCGATCCAACTCCCGCTTCATTAGAAAAAGCAGCTCTTTGAAAACCTATAATCAATACGCCTATAATGCCTCCTTTTATTGCGGATGGATTAAATGCCCCTTCAAATATTGCCGTAAATGCCGGACCTATATTTTCTATATTGATAAAAATTACCGCCAAACAGGCAGTAACATATATGGTGGCCATAATGGGAACTATTTTTTCGGTAACCTTGGCAATGCTTTGAATCCCGCCAACGATAACCGCAGCCACAAGCAAAGAAATAATGACGCCAAACCAAAATCCGTAACCAACAAGCGCCGGAATTTGTCCGGAAACCGCTTCAAATGCCTGATTTACCTGAAACATGTTACCGCCGCCAAATGAGGCGCCAACGCACAATACGGCAAATACACCGGCCAAAACCTTTCCTAAAACCTTTTTGTTTTGTTTCTCCAACCCTTTGCGCAAATAATTCATCGGGCCGCCAAAAACCCTTCCGTCAGCAGCTATATCTCTATATTTTACGCCTAAAGTGCACTCCACAAATTTAGAAGACATTCCCAACAATCCGGCAAGAATAATCCAAAAAGTAGCACCGGCGCCACCTAAAGAAATCGCTACTGCAACTCCGGCAATATTCCCCAAACCAACAGTTCCGGAAACCGCGGTTGCAAGCGCCTGAAAATGGGTAACTTCGCCAGGGGCGTTTGGATCGTCATATTTCCCGCGGGCCAAATCAATGGCGTGCCTAAATCCTTTGATGCTTATAAAGCCCATTCTAATTGTGAAAAATAAAGCGCCAATTGACAGCCATATCACAATAAATGGAATATTCTTTTTTTGGACGTCTCCATTTGGATGGAGTAAAGCAATATGTTCATCATATACCACAGCGGCATAATTATGCGCGCCTTCTTCAATGACATCTTTTTTATTGGCAGAATTATATATGGTTTCCCCTTCTTTTGCCAGGTGTTTTAAAGTGCCGTCCACATAAGCTCTCCCCACTATTTCGCTCCCTCCTTTAGAAATAATTGCAATGGTGTCACCCTCCTTAACTTTAGCGCCATCTTCAACCAACCATTTTTTAATCAAAAATTCTCCTTCAATTCCGGGACTCCATCCAGGAATTGGAATGTTCTTTTTTTCTACATATACATTGGGATCATAGATTCCCACTGCGGAAAAAGGATCCCAAAACAATACCATGGCTATGGCATCGACAACAGGCGTAAAAGTTCCGTTAAATCGCTCGGAAATATTTTTCATGGGAACTTTATATTCTTTAGTGACCGTGTTTCCTGAAGCATCTGTGATTATAACACTGTAAGGAACACCTTCTATCAATCCGAAAGCTTTATTGGAAGTTAGCGGAGTGCTTTGATGGCTCCATTTATAAGAATAAGGAGGCGTGCCCCCAAAAACATTCACTTCCATAATTCCATCATTGATTAAACTGGATGGATTCGTGATTTTTTCATTTACAGTAAGATCTTGGGAAAATGCCACGGAAGAAAATAGCAGCAGAATGGGTATTAATAATTTTGAATTCATAGTTTGTCAGTTGGTTAAAATAGGATGCTAAAAAGCCTCCAAGATGCTAAAAAATTTAGCTTACAACAAATTTTTAACCTAAAATTTACAATTTTTTTAATAAGTAGTTAAAAATGAGGCTTATAACGTTTTCCGTAATTTCTTAATTTGATTGGGCTGGCCAAGAACAATTAAATTAAAGTCTTTAGTTAATATTATTTCTGATTCCGTGTTTATAATATATTCATTCTTGGCAGTTTTAAAACCTATTACTGAGCAACCCGTTCTTCTGCGTAAATCCAAATCCCTGATGGTTTTGTTTAAAAATTCTGGGGGCAAGTCATTCACTGAAATTTCCTCTAAATTTGTTGAACCTTCCTCCAATATTGTAAGCTTTTCCACAAATTCAACCAAATCAGTGGTAACCACCAATAATGCCATGTGCATTCCCCCAATTTTATCGGGCATAATAATGTTATTTGCGCCTGCAATTTTTAATTTGTTGCAAGATGATTCGTTTGAAGCCCTGCTAATAATAATGATATCTTTATTCATCTGCCTGGCAGAAAGCACAACAAATAAATTATCTGCATCAGAAGGTAACGCAGAAATTAAACTATTCGCTTTATTTATTTGAGCTTTATTTAGTGCATTATCACTTGTTGCGTCTCCTTCGACATATAATATTCCCATTCTGTCTAACTCCTCAATTATCTCCTTATTTTTTCAATAACCACACAGGGTTTGTTAAATTTAGTTAATTTTGCAATGGCCTGTCTCCCATTTCTTCCATATCCGCAAACTATGGTATGATTTTCTAATTTTTCAATTTTTTGCTCCACTTTTTTATATTTTAGGCGTTTAAAAAAATTACTACTTGCTAAATACTCTGTAACTGCCGAAACAGCATACCCAAAAACACCAATACTAATTACAATTAAAAATACTGTAAATAATTTTTCATATGGGTCTAATGGATGCAATGTGCCAAAACCTACGGTCGACATCGTAATAATGGTCATATACAATGCGTCAATAAATGTTTCACCTGATATAAGCATAAATCATAAATCCACTTACTCCAATAAAAAGAACGATGGCAAGTAAAAATCCCGAAAAGTATAATTTAGTTTTGTTAACCATCGCAATTATAAATCAAAAACCGAATTTCTTTTTGTGTAAATCATATCTTTCAGTCTTAACATAAAAGCAAGCGTTAAATATAATCCAAATGAAAAACCTAAGGTTACAAAGGAAATATAAATAAAAAAAAGTCTAACATTTGAAACACTCATTCCTAATCGATCTGCAAACCTAGAAGATACAGCAAAACCGTGCTTTTCAAAAAAATGACGTATGGAATTAATCCAATCCAATTTATTTCTAATTTTTCTGCAAGATAGTAAAAATCAGAAAATAAGATGAATGCGTTTCCTAATTTTTGAATACATTTTTTTAACTTTGCAACTTTCCTAAAAACTATGGTTAAAAACGAAGAATATATTACAATTCTTGGAGCTCGAGTTCATAATTTAAAAAATATTGACGTCAAAATTCCTAGAGAAAAGTTGGTGGTTATAACTGGACTAAGCGGAAGTGGTAAATCTTCTTTGGCTTTTGATACTATTTATGCCGAGGGCCAGCGACGCTATATTGAAACTTTTTCATCATATGCTAGGCAGTTTTTGGGAGGTATGGAACGACCCGATGTTGATAAAATTGATGGGTTATCACCTGTTATTTCAATCGAGCAAAAAACTACCAATAAAAGTCCAAGATCTACTGTTGGAACCATCACAGAAATTTATGATTTTCTAAGACTTTTTTACGCTAGAACGGCTGACGCTTTTTCTTACAATACCAATAAAAAAATGGTTAGCTATACAGATGAGCAAATAAAAGAACTTATTTGTGAAGAATTTGATAGTAAAAAAATTACTATTTTGGCTCCTGTTGTTAAAGCTAGAAAAGGACATTATAGAGAATTATTTGAACAAATTGCAAAACAGGGATTTGTAAAAGTTAGGGTTAATGGAGAAATAAAAGACATAGAAAAAGGAATGCGTTTGGATCGTTATAAAACGCATGATATTGAAATTGTTATCGACCGTTTATTGGTTAACAACACTTCATTAAAAAGATTGGAAGAATCTATTACAACTGCTTTATATGCAGGAGATAATGTTATTATGGTGTTAGATGAAAGCGATGATTCTCCTCGTTTTTTTAGTCGAGAATTAATGTGTCCCGAAACTGGAATATCATACCCTAGTCCTGAACCAAATTCATTTTCGTTCAACTCACCCAAAGGAGCCTGTGAAAGTTGTAGTGGATTAGGAAAACGCTACAAAGTTAACCACCAAAAAGTAATTCCTAATGATTCAAAAACTATCAAAAACGGAGGGATTCTCCCATTGGGTGAACAAAAAAATACTTGGATTTTTAAGCAAATACAACTAATTGCTGAACGCTATAATTTTTTATTAACAGATCCAATTTCAACAATTCCTAAGGAAGCTCTAGACATTATTTTAAACGGTGGAAATGAAAAATTTGAAATCATTTCAAAGGCTATGGGAATTACCAGAACTTATGAAATTGATTTTGAAGGAATTATAAATTTTATCGAAAACCAGTACCAAAATACTGAATCTACTTCTATTAAAAGATGGGCAAAAGATTTTATGGATGAGATTGCTTGTGAAAGCTGTAATGGAAAACGGCTAAAAAAAGAATCATTATATTTTAAAATAAATGAAAAAAACATTTCAGAAATAGCTCAATTAGATATTATTGAACTTGCAAAATGGTTCGAAAAAATTGAAAATAATCTTTCTGAAAAACAACTTTTAATCGGATCGGAAATTATTAAAGAAATAAGAACTAGAATCCAATTTTTGGTAGATGTTGGATTAGACTATTTATCTTTAGACAGAAGTTCAAAATCGTTATCAGGCGGAGAAGCTCAACGAATTAGACTTGCAACCCAAATCGGGTCACAATTAGTTGGTGTATTATATATTTTAGATGAACCAAGTATTGGTTTACACCAAAGAGACAATCAAAAATTAATTAAATCGCTCTTGAATTTAAGAGATATTGGTAACTCTGTTATTGTTGTTGAGCACGATAAAGAAATGATAGGACAGGCCGATTTTGTTTTAGACATAGGCCCTGGCGCTGGGTCTCATGGAGGCGAAATTGTAAGTGAAGGAACCTTTAAAGAACTATTACAACACAAAACTTTAACTGCCGATTATTTGAATGGTTTTCGAAAAATTGAAACCCCTAAAAAAAGAAGGAAGGGTAATGGAAAGAAAATTATTTTAAAAGGAGCTACTGGAAATAATTTAAAAAACATTACTGTAGAATTTCCATTAGGTCAATTAATTTGTGTTACTGGAGTTTCTGGAAGTGGTAAATCAACTTTAATCAATGAAACCCTTTACCCCATAATTAACCATCACATTTATAGAGGAGTTAAAAAACCAATGCCGTACAAAAGTATTGAAGGGTTAGAGCATATTGACAAAATTATAGCCATTGATCAATCTCCTATTGGTAGAACGCCTCGTTCAAATCCAGCAACGTACACTGGTGTATTTAGCGAAATACGAAATTTATTTGCTAAAACAAATGAAGCTGCTATTAGAGGATACAAACCCGGCCGATTTTCTTTTAATGTAAAAAGCGGAAGGTGTGAATCTTGTCAAGGTGGTGGAGTACGTGTTATAGAAATGAATTTTTTACCCGATGTACAAGTTGAATGCGAAACCTGTCAAGGAAAAAGATTTAATAGAGAAACTTTGGAAATAAGGTATAAAGGAAAATCAATTTCCGATATTTTAAATATGACTATTGAAGATGCCGTTGTATTTTTCGAAAATATTCCAAAAATTTATAGAAGCCTAAAAACAATTGATAGTGTTGGTTTAGGATATATTACGTTAGGTCAACAATCTACAACACTCTCTGGAGGTGAAGCACAGCGAATTAAATTAGCTTCAGAATTATCTAAAAGAGACACCGGAAATACTTTTTATATTTTAGACGAACCAACTACAGGACTTCATTTTGAAGATATTAGAGTATTAATGGAAGTTCTAAATAAACTAACAAATAGAGGAAATACTGTTCTTGTGATAGAGCATAATTTAGATGTAGTTAAATTGGCTGATTATATAATAGATATAGGAATGGAAGGTGGAAAAAAAGGCGGTCAGCTAATATGTGCTGGAACACCTGAAGAAATTATAACTTATAAAAAAAGTTATACTGCTCATTATTTAAAAAAAGAATTAATTTAGCGTTTGCAGAAAAAAAGAAAAGAAATTAATTGAAAAAATGAAAAGAATATGATGATCCCAAATGAAGATAAACAAATACGAGAAAAATTTCAACAAAAAACGTGGAATGAAATTAAAACCAATGATTCTTGGGCGATATTTAAAATAATGTCTGAATTTGTTGATGGATTTGAACGGTTAAGCAAAATTGGACCATGTGTTAGTATTTTTGGTTCAGCTAGAACCAAGGAAGATCATCCTCATTATATTTTAGCAGAAAGCATTGCCTATAAATTAACCCAACATGGGTATGGTGTTGTTACCGGAGGTGGTCCTGGTATAATGGAAGCTGGTAATAGAGGGGCAAAAAGAGGAAAAGGGACTTCGGTTGGTTTAAATATTGAATTACCATTTGAACAAAATGACAACCCATATATAGATTCAGATAAAAGTCTTGATTTTCACTACTTTTTTGTTAGAAAAGTAATGTTTGTAAAATATTCTCAAGGATTTGTTGTAATGCCTGGAGGCTTTGGAACAATGGATGAGCTTTTTGAAGCTATGACATTAATTCAAACAAAAAAAATAGGCAAGTTTCCTATAATTTTAGTTGGAACAAAATATTGGTCTGGTCTAATGGACTGGATTAAAAATGTACTTGTTAATGAAGGAAATATTAGTCCTGAAGACTTAAAATTAATTTCAATTGTTGATACGGAAGATGAAGTTTTAGAAGTAATAGATACTTTCTATAAAAAATATAGTTTAAGTCCAAATTTTTAATATTAATATTTTGAAAAAGAATGTGTTTATTGCACTTTTAATAGGTGTTTTTTGTTTAGAATATACATTTTCTCAAACAGGGAATATTTCAATTTATGCTTCTTTAAATACAGAAAAAAATGAATTAAATATTCAGCAAGAAATTGAGTATTTTAATAATGCTGATTTTCCATTTGCCACCATTCAACTTAATAATTGGCCCAATTCATATAAAGATAAAAATACTCCCTTAGCTAAACGTTTTGTTGAAAACTATTCTAAATCATTTCATTTTACCACAGAAAAAAACAGAGGAAATACCAGCATAAAAAGTATCTCGTCTAATTTTGAGACTCTAAATTTCGAAATTACAACTGAAAGTCCAGATCTTATTACTGTTTTTTTAAAGGAACCTTTACTGCCTAGAAATTCAGTAAAAATTTCGATTTTGTACACAGTAAAATTCCCAAGAGACAAATTTACAAGCTACGGATTTGGTAATCAAGTGTATAATTTACGCTATTGGTATATTGCTCCAGCTGTATTCAAAAATGGTTGGCAAACGTACAGCAACTTGGATATGGATGATTTGTATATTGACAATATCAATTACAAAATAAATATAGACATCCCGAAAGATTACCATTTAATTAGTGATCTCGCACAACTAACCGACTCTTTAGGGCATATTGACAGATATTCTTTGGTCGGTTTAAAAAGACAAGATGTTGAATTAATCATTACTAAAAACAATAATTTTACAACATACCCAACAAATCCAGTTATGTTAATTTCTGATATGGGAAATGAAAAATTGAGTGTTCCAATAAAAACTGAAATATTAAATAGAGAACTTTCATTTTTAGAATCATATTTAGGTTCCTTTCCAAACAAAAAGTTGTTAATCAATAAAATTGAGTACGACAAGAATCCAGTGTATGGTTTTAACCAATTGCCATCTTTTTTAGCACCTTTTAGCGATATTTTTGAATTTGATATTAATTTTTTTAAAATTCTATCAAAAAAATATATCGACCATGTTTTCCTTTTTAATCAAAGAAATGATTATTGGTTAGCAGAAGGTTTACAAACTTATCTAATGATGAAGTATGTTGAAAAATTTTATCCTGAAGTAAAAGCAATTGGAAATGTTTCCAAAATATGGGGTATTAAAAATTTTAACCTAGCAAAAATTGATTTTAATGAAAGTTATTCAATTGTTTATCAGTTTGCTGCTCGTAAAAATTTGGATCAAGCATTAATAACAAGAGCCGATTCTCTTTCAAATTTTAATAGAAAAATTGTAAACAAATATAAGGCAGGGCTAGGATTGCGATATCTCGAAAATTATTTGGAAAAAGATGTTGTAAAAAATGCCATTTTACAATATTCCAATGAAAACTCTATTAAATATGCCGAATCCTACAAATTTTTAGATTATTTAAAAACCGAAAAAAATATTGATTGGTTTAAAAACGACTACATTAAAACCAATAAAAAAATTGATTATACCATTAGTGGAATTGAAAAAATTGGAGATTCCATTAAAGTGAACATTTTAAATAAAAGAAATTTTACAATACCCGTTGAATTGTATGGCATTAAAAACAAACATATTCTTTTTTCAAAATGGCTCACAGAAATAGATTCTACGTTAACTGTAACTATTCCAAAAAATGGTTTTGACAGATTATCATTAAACTATGAATCCTTTTTACCAGAATATGATTTAAAAAATAATTGGAAAAATACCGAAGGAAAATTGTTTAATAGACCCATACAGTTCAAAATTTTTAGAGATATAGAAAACCCTTATTACAACCAAATATTTTATACACCTGAAGTAAGATATAACTATTACGACGGATTTTTAGCTGGCGTTTCTTTAACCAACAAAACCATTTTAGACAAAATTTTTTCATACAAACTAAACCCTTTTTATGGCACCAAGAGCAATAAATTTTCTGGTTCCTACTCTGTATTATATGAATATCTTCCTGAAAATAATAAAATAAATAAATTTTCGGCTGGTGTTGTTGGAAGCAATTTCCAATATGCAAAAGACCTAAATTACAATACACTAACTCCTTTTGCTTTGCTCGAATTTAAAAGAAAAAGTTTAAGAGATGTTAGTGGAAGTGCTATTTCAGCTAGTTATACATTAGTCGATCGAGAAAAATCTCCCACACAAATACAACATATAGAAACTAATAAATACAATGTTTTTAACATTGGTTATGGATACAGCAAACCTGATATAATTGAAGATATTAGATTTTCGACAGGATTTCAACTATCAAATAAATTTAGCAAAGTTTCTTTAACCGGCCATTATAGAATTTTAACAGATGCCAATACACAATTCGATTTTAGAGTATTTGCAGGAGCTTTTTTAAAAAACAATACTGAAACGAACTTTTTTGATTTTGCGCTAGACCGTCCAACAGATTATTTATTTCAATATGATTATTTGGGCAGATCGGAAACTTCAGGTTTTATGAGCCAACAAATTATTATTAATGAAGGAGGTTTTAAAAGTCAACTTCCCGTTTCTTACGCAAATCAATGGTTAACAACTATCAATTCAAGTGTTGGAATTTGGAGATGGTTTGAAATTTATAATGATGTTGGTTTTGTTAAAAATAAAGGAAATAAAGTCTATTTTGCCTATGAAAATGGAGTTCGCCTTAATTTTATTCAAGATATTCTGGAAGTATATTTTCCAATGAATTCCAACTTGGGTTGGGAAATTTCTCAATCTAATTATAGCTCTAAAATTAGATTTGTATTGGTTATAAAGCCTAAAAGAATTTATAACTTTGTTAAAAGAGGATTCTATTAAAATTAAAGTTTGATAGATTATTTCATTTTTTTTGATTAATTCATAATAATGTCGTGAAAACAATATAAATGTTTGAATATTTATCAAAAATTTTCTTATATTTTTAATTATCATTTAAAAATAGTAAGTTTGTAAAAACTAAACAAAATCATAAAATGCAGCTAAAATCTTCCGAAATAAATCAAGAACAATTATCTTTTAATGAGTTTAAAAAGGAAGTGCTACGCGATTATAAAATTGCTGTAATTAGTAGAGAATGCAGTTATTTGGGGAGAAGAGAAGTTTTAACAGGTAAAGCCAAATTTGGAATTTTTGGTGACGGAAAAGAGGTGCCACAACTAGCAATGGCTAAGGCATTTAAAAAAGGCGATTTTAGATCTGGGTACTACAGAGACCAAACTTTTATGATGGCAATTGGAGAACTTACACCTCAGCAATTTTTTGCTGGTTTGTACGCACACCCCGATATTGAAGCAGACCCAATGTCTGGTGGTCGTCAAATGGGTGGTCACTTCTCAACACACAGTTTAGATGAAAATGGAGACTTTAAAAATTTAACTGAGCAGTACAATTCAAGTAGCGACATTTCTCCAACTGCAGGACAAATGCCCCGAATGTTAGGTATTGCACAGGCGTCAAAATTATATAGACAATTACCTGATATTAAAAATTCAAAGTTTTCTAACAATGGAAATGAAGTTTCATGGGGAACTATTGGAAATGCAAGTACTTCTGAAGGAATATTTTTTGAAACAATAAATGCAGCAGGTGTGCTTCAAGTTCCTATGATTATTAATGTATGGGATGACGATTACGGTATTTCTGTACCAGCAAAATATCAAACCACCAAAGAAAGTATTTCAGAAATATTAAAAGGGTTTCAGCGTGATGAATGCGGTGCAGGCTACGAAATTTTTGTAGTTAAAGGATGGGATTACCCTCAACTAATTGATGTGTATGCCAAAGCTTCAAAAATTGCACGCGAAGAACATGTTCCTGTTTTAATACATGTAAAAGATTTAACACAACCTCAAGGTCATTCTACTTCTGGTTCTCACGAGCGATACAAAACACCAGAACGTTTAATTTGGGAAAAACAACACGACTGTGTTGCTAAAATGAGAGATTGGATTTTAGAATTTGAATTAATAGATCAAAATGATACTATTTTGAAATTTGTAGATTCGGAAAATGAATTAATTCAAATTGAAAAAGACGCTAAAAAACAGGTAAGTCAGGCAAAAAGAGAAGCTTGGTTCGCCTTTTCAAATCCAGTAATAGAAGAAAAAGAAAAATTAATAATTTTATTAAATAATCTTGCCAATAAAAGTAATAGCAACGCTTTTATCACTAAATTAAAAAATGAATTAAACGAAATAATTGATCCAGCCAAAAAAGATTTACTTTCCACAGCGAGACGTGTAATTGTTTATGTTAGAAATGAAAATTTGATAGAAAAACAAGACTTACAACATTGGATTGTTTCCTATTTAAAAAGTGAGCAATTTAAATATAGTTCGCATTTATATAGTAATAGTGAACACCGAACAGATACTATTAATGAAATAAAACCTACCTATAATACGGATTCAGAATTAGTTGATGGCAGAATTATAATAAAAGAAAATTTTGATTTTTTATTTTCTAAATATAACAACCTATTTATTTTTGGAGAAGATTCTGGTAATATTGGTGATGTAAATCAGGGATTAGTGGGCTTACAAGAAAAATACGGCTTACTTCGTGTTACAGATACAGGAATTAGAGAGGCTACCATTATTGGTCAAGGTATAGGAATGGCTTTAAGAGGTTTAAGACCCATTGCAGAAATTCAATATTTAGATTACTTATTATATGCAATTCAAATATTGAGTGATGATTTAGCAACGCTACACTACAGAACTGTGGGTAAACAAAAAGCACCACTTATTATTAGAACGCGTGGTCACAGGTTAGAAGGAATTTGGCATTCAGGTTCTCCTATGGGAGCATTAGTTCATATGCTTCGGGGTATAAATATTTTAGTTCCTAGAAATATGACTAAAGCTGCCGGATTTTACAACTCGCTTTTAGAATGTGATGAACCAGCTTTAATTGTTGAAAATTTAAATGGATATCGATTAAAAGAAAAACTTCCAACTAATATAGGTGAATTTAAAACCCCTATTGGCGTTGTAGAAACAGTAAAAAGCGGCAGAGATGTTACAGTACTATCTTATGGCTCTACTTTAAAAGTAATTGAAGATGTAATTACCAATTTAGCCCAAGTGGATATTGATATTGAATTGATAGATGCTCAAAGTCTACTTCCATTTGATAAAAACCACGACGTGGTTAAAAGCATTCAAAAAACAAATAGAATAATTATTATTGATGAAGATGTTTCTGGTGGAGCTTCAGCCTATCTTTTAAATGAAATTTTGGAAAAACAAGATGCATATCAGTATTTAGATAGCAAACCCGTAACACTTACTGCAAAAGAACATAGAGCTGCATATGGTACGGATGGCGATTATTTTTCAAAACCTAATGAAGAGGATGTTTTTGAAGCTATTTATAATTTGATGAACGAGGTAAATCCTAAAAAATATCCAAAACTTTACTAGGCCAATAATGCCACTTACAATCTTTTAAATTAAACAAAGTTCTTTTTTTAATATATTTGATCTAAATATATTAAATGATTGATCATATTGACAAATATCATTGTTTCTATAACGTTTTCGTAATATCTTTGAAGATAATAAAATTACAGTACCTTATTTACTAATAAAATTATCAAAATGGCAAAAGTTAAAGGGGCAATAGTAGTAGATACAGAAGCTTGTAAAGGATGTGAGGTTTGCATCCCTGTTTGTTTAGACAATGTAATTAGTATGTCAACAGAAGTTAATCGTAAAGGATACCATTACGCTTATATGAGTAATCCTGAAGCCTGTACTGGTTGCACTAATTGCGGAGTTGTTTGTCCAGATAGAGCTATTTCTGTGTATCGAGTTAAAGTATCCGTTTAAAAATTAAACCCAAGTATGTCTGAATTAAAATTAATGAAAGGTAACGAAGCATTAGCAGAAGCTCTTATTCGAGTTGGAGCCGATGCCTATTTTGGATACCCTATCACTCCTCAATCTGAAGTAATTGAATATTTAATGACCGAAAGACCTGAACTTCGAACAGGTATGGTTGTTTTACAAGCTGAAAGTGAAATTGCAGCAATTAATATGGTATATGGAGCCGCAAGTACTGGTAAAAAAGTACTTACCTCTTCTTCTAGCCCTGGTATTTCTTTAAAATTAGAAGGAATCTCCTATTTGGCAGGTGCAGAATTACCTGCTGTAATTGTAAATGTAGTGCGAGGTGGGCCAGGTTTAGGAACCATTCAACCATCGCAAGCCGATTATTTTCAATCTGTAAAAGGTGGTGGTCATGGTGATTATAAATTATATGTTTTAGCTCCTGCTTCGGTTCAAGAAATGGCTGATTTTGTTGAAGATGCGTTTGATATCGCATTTAAATATAGAGCACCAGTACTAATTCTTTCCGATGGGGTTATTGGTCAAATGATGGAAAAAGTTTATTTAAAGGAGCAAGTTCCAAGACTAACTAATGAAGAACTTATAGAAAAATATGGAAGTTGGGCTGTAACAGGTAAAACAAAGGGCAGAGAGCGCAATATAATTACTTCATTGGATTTGCAATCCGAAAAAATGGAAGCCAGAGTTCGTCATTTAATGAAAAAATATGAGCAAATGGAGCAAGAAGATATGCGTTATGAAAAAATTCAATGCGATGATGCTGAATATTTAATAGTTGCGTATGGCTCGAGTGCAAGAATCAGCCAAAAAACAGTTGAACTAGCCCGGAAAAAAGGTATTAAAGTTGGGTTACTTCGACCAATAACTTTATTTCCTTATCCTAAAAAGCCATTAATGGATTTAACACCTCAATTAAAGGGCATTCTAAGTGTAGAATTAAATGCCGGACAAATGATAGAAGATGTTCAATTATCGGTTGAATTTAAGGTTCCCGTTGCACATTTTGGAAGAACTGGTGGTGTAATTCACACACCTGAAGAAATTTT
This sequence comes from Lutibacter sp., assembly GCF_030692605.1. Taxonomy (GTDB): domain Bacteria; phylum Bacteroidota; class Bacteroidia; order Flavobacteriales; family Flavobacteriaceae; genus Lutibacter. The sequence goes on along the minus strand of NZ_JAUYUD010000035.1, from coordinate 6,353 downwards.
AGAAGCACTACAACAAAAAATCAATAACACATGGAATTAATTGACATAATTAGACCCGAAAATCAAGTCTTTTGCAAAACCAAATTAATGACAGATATACCATTATCTTATTGCCCCGGATGTGGACACGGTACTGCTCATAATATAGTTATGGAAGTAATAGACGAAATGGGAATTGTTGAAGATACAATTGGTGTTGCTCCAGTTGGCTGTTCTGTTCTTGCATACGACTTTATGAATATAGATATTACACAAGCTGCGCATGGTAGAGCACCTGCTGTGGCAACAGCAATATCAAGAATTTGGCCAGAAAAATATGTTTTCACTTACCAAGGTGATGGCGATTTAGCTGCTATTGGTACAGGAGAAACAATACACGCTTGTAACAGAGGTGAAAATATAGTTATTGTTTTTGTGAACAATGGTATTTATGGTATGACTGGCGGTCAAATGGCACCAACAACATTACCAAATATGCCTTCTTCAACTTCTCCTTACGGTAGAGATACCACCACCATGGGATTTCCCCTAAAAATGACAGAGCTGGTTGCGAATCTTCCTGGAGTTTACTTTGTAAGTCGTCAATCTGTACACACTCATAAGCACGCCAGAAAAGCAAAAAAAGCAATTGAAAAAGCGTTTGAAAACACACGTCTAAAAAAAGGATTATCATTTGTTGAAATAGTTTCTAACTGCAATTCTGGGTGGAAAATGACACCGATTGAATCCAATATTTGGATGGAAGAAAATATGTTCCCCTATTTTCCTTTAGGCGATATTAAAGTTGATGGTATTCTAAAATAACACAGTATGACAGAAGAAATTATTATAGCTGGTTTTGGCGGACAAGGAGTTTTATCTATGGGTAAAATATTGGCATATTCTGGCATTATGCAAAATCAGGAAGTAAGTTGGATGCCTTCTTACGGTCCAGAAATGAGAGGTGGTACTGCAAATGTTACTGTAATATTAAGTGACGAACGAATTAGCTCACCATATTTAAGAGTTTTTGATACTGCCATTATTTTAAATCAACAATCTATGGATAAGTTCGAAGAAATGGTTAGACCTGGCGGAACACTTATTTACGATCCAAATGGAATTATACAACATCCAACAAGAACTGATATTGATATTTTTCAAATTGCAGCTAATAGTTTATCTATAGAAATGGGAAATAAAAAAATATTTAATATGATTGTACTTGGTGCCTTTCTAAAAATTAGGCCAATAGTTTTATTGGATAATGTTATAGAAGGTCTTAAAAAATCATTACCCGAACGTTATCACGATTTAATTCCGCTTAACAAGCAAGCAATAACAAAAGGAATGGAATCTGTTACTCAACACATTGTAAAGGAAACTACCGTTTCATAATTATAGATTTTTTAGTTTTTTAAAAAAATCAGTTATTTTGTAGTACATTAACTACTCAGTAACTGATTTTTTTATGGCTACAATTCTTGTAACAGGTGCATCTGGATTAATTGGAAAACAATTATGTATTCTTTTAAAACAAAAAGGGCATTTAGTAAAAGTACTTTCTCGAAATAAAGCCAACACTAACAATTCATATTACTGGGATATTGACGCAAATTTTATTGATGAAGAAGCATTATTAAATACTGAATTTATTATCCATTTAGCGGGTGAAAATATTGGCGGTAAACAATGGACAAAAAGTCAAAAACAACATATTATTGATAGTAGAGTCAAATCTGCCAATTTATTATACAACACAGTCAAAAGATTGAATATCAACTTAAAAGGATTTATTGCAGCATCTGGAGTTGGATATTATGGAGCTGAAACAACTAAAAAAACTTATACTGAAAAAGATGTTTCTGGCTCAGATTTTTTAAGTACAGTATGCTTGCAATGGGAAAATGTCTCTAAACAATTTAAACAACTGGGTATTAGAACCGTTATTTTAAGAACAGGAGTCGTGTTTTCAAAAAAAGGTGGTGCTTTAGAAAAAATAATAAAACCTATAAAATTAGGTTTTGGAGCAGTGTTAGGAAATGGCAATCAATTTATGCCTTGGATTCATATAAATGATTTATGCAAAATGTATGCTCAGGCCGTTGAAAATGAAAATTTAAATGGTATTTATAATGCCGTATCACCTGAATTTATAACAAATAAACAAGTAACTGAACTCTTAGCAAAAGACTTAGGTAAAAAAATATGGCTTCCAAATATTCCTGCTTTCATATTAAAATTTGCACTTGGTAAAATGTCCAATTTAATATTGGAAGGAAGCAGAATTTCTGCTGAAAAAATTATAAAAACTGGATTTAAATTTAAATACGCTAATTTAAAAGAAGCCCTCAATAATTTACTAAATTAAAATGGTTAAGAAACTAACTTCGTGATAATTTCTTTTACAGGTAAAATGGCTGTAGTATGCTCAATACTTGGGCCTGCAACCCAAACTGTTTTATAAGTAGCTTTTGTCGCTGCGTTTGTTACTGCATTGGTTCCAATCATAAACCTGACCATTTTAACCCACTTTTTAAGTTTTTTATTTTTGTTTAAAAACGATTCAATCCAAGATTGCTTTGTTCCAATTTTTTGAACGTAAGTTGTATTTATAACTGTACAGGGTGTGCCTGAAATTCTCTCTGTCATAATAATATCTTTTGCACCATAATTTACACATGCTTGCTTATATTCTTGTGTAACACCAGCTTCATTAGATGCTATAAATGGGCTACCAACTGAAACACCTTCAGCACCATAACTAAGCATTTTATCAATATCAGCTTTGCACCCTACACCACCCGCAGAAATAACAGGAATGATGCAATTAGCAACCAATAATTTTATCAATTCTTCACCACTCATCAATCCTCTATGTCCGCCAGCCTCATTATTTACTGCAATTATTGCATCGGCACCTAAACTTTCAACTTTTTGAGCAAATTTTAAATCGGTTACATCACAAAATACTTTGATATTTTTTTTATGAGCTTCCTTAATAGTTTCTTCTGGACTGCCCAATGAAGTAATAATGAAATCTACACCTTCTTCACAAATTACTTCTAGCTGCCCTTTAAATTTTAAATTCGATTTATTTACAATTAAATTAAACCCAAACGAACCTCCATCAACTTTTGCCGCTTTCAATTCTTTTATTGCAACTCTTAAATCGTCGAGTGTTCTATAATTTAATGCAGGGATACAACCAGCAATACCACTTTTCATTGCTTCAATTACCATTGCTGTATTGGATACCAAAAACATGGGTGCTTGAATTATTGGATATTTAATTTGTAATAAGGTTGCTAGTTTTGCTGATTTCATTTATAAGATTTTTTCAAATATAATAATTTATGATGCACGCCTAGTTAAATTTCAAAATAAAAAACAGGTTGCCTGTGAAGTAAAATCTTTCGTCAAAATTATCCTCAACTCTTCCTAATGTAACAATTAAGGATGAGGGTTTAACACATATTAAATACCGCTATTTTAAACAAAAAAAGCCTCCCAAAAGGAGGCTTCAAATTTATCTCAAAAGAACTTATTCTTCTTTTACTTCTTCAAAATCTACATCTTGCACATTATCCCCATCGTTTTTTGCCTGTGCATTTCCTGCATCACCCGTTGGACCTTCTTGCGTTTGACCATCTTGTTGTGCTTTGTACATTTCTTCGCTTGCAACTTTCCAAGCTTCATTAATTTTCTCCATGGCTACATCAATTTGAGCAACATCTTTAATTTCATGAGCTTTTTTCAATTCTGCAAGAGCTGCCTCAATTGGCTCTTTTTTATCAGCAGATAATTTTTCGCCAAACTCTTTTAACTGTTTTTCTGTTTGAAAAATCATAGAATCTGCAGCATTTATTTTTTCGGCAGTTTCTTTAGCTAATTTATCGGCATCCGCATTTGCCTCGGCATCTGCTCTCATTTTTTTGATTTCCTCTTCTGTTAAACCAGAAGAAGCTTCAATTCTAATATCTTGTGTTTTCCCTGTAGCTTTATCACCAGCAGTTACATGAATAATACCATTAGCATCAATATCAAAAGTTACTTCAATTTGAGGAGTACCCCTTTGTGCTGGAGGAATACCATCTAAATGAAAACGACCGATAGTTTTATTATCTGCTGCCATAGCACGCTCACCTTGCAACACGTGTATTTCTACAGAAGGCTGATTGTCAGCTGCGGTAGAGAACACCTGCGATTTTTTAGTTGGAATTGTTGTATTAGCTTCAATTAATTTAGTCATTACATTACCCATAGTTTCAATACCTAATGAAAGTGGTGTAACATCTAACAACAAAACATCTTTAACATCTCCTGATAAAACTCCACCTTGAATAGCGGCTCCAATAGCAACAACTTCATCTGGGTTTACCCCTTTTGATGGGGTTTTTCCAAAGAATTTCTCAACAGCCTCAACTACTGCAGGTATACGTGTTGAGCCACCTACTAAAATAACTTCATCGATATCTCCAGTAGTTAAACCAGCCGCTTTCAATGCAGTTCTACAAGGTTCTATAGTTCTTTTAATTAAATCGTCTATTAATTGCTCAAATTTTGCTTTTGTTAAGCTACGCACCAAATGTTTTGGTCCACTTGCAGTTGCAGTAACATATGGCAAATTAATTTCGGTAACAGCTGAAGATGACAACTCTATTTTTGCTTTTTCAGCAGCTTCTTTTAAACGTTGTAAAGCCATTGGATCTTTTCTTAAATCCAATGCTTCTTCAGCTTTAAATTCATCAGCTAACCAATCTATAATTTTTTGATCAACATCATCTCCTCCTAAATGTGTATCACCATCAGTAGATAATACTTCAAAAACGCCATCTCCTAATTCTAAAATTGAAACGTCATGTGTTCCACCACCAAAATCGAAAACAACAATTTTTTGGTCAATTCCTTTTTTATCCATACCATAAGCCAATGCCGCAGCAGTAGGCTCATTGATAATTCGACTTACTTTTAAACCCGCAATTTCACCTGCCTCTTTAGTGGCTTGACGTTGCGAATCGTTAAAATAAGCTGGCACAGTTATAACCGCTTCAGTAACTTCAGTGCCTAAATAATCTTCAGCGGTTTTCTTCATTTTTTGAAGAATCATTGCAGATATTTCTTGCGGTGTATATAATCTACCATCGATATCAACACGCGGCGTATCATTATCTCCTTTTACAACTTTGTAAGGTACACGTTCTGCTTCCATTTTAGATTCAGAATATTTATTACCCATAAATCTTTTAATAGAATAAACTGTTTTTAAAGGATTGGTAACTGCCTGACGTTTTGCAGGATCACCTACTTTACGCTCTCCTCCTTCAATAAATGCAACAATTGAAGGAGTTGTTCTTTTCCCTTCTGAATTAGGGATTACAACTGGCTCATTTCCTTCCATTACAGATACACAAGAGTTGGTAGTTCCTAAATCTATTCCAATAATTTTACCCATTTTATTTTATTTTAATTTTCTAATTTTTTGTTTTTAATAACTTAATTTCAAATAGTCAATGATTATGCCATTGCAAAAAATATGTCAAGATGTCAGAAAAGCAAAATTTAATGAAGCATTAATTCATTTCAATATTTCTAACTCCCCCTTTAATCAATTCAAAATTTATTCTGTTTTAGGCTGAACTAACACAAGATTCTGATACTAAAAAATGGAAAAATTCACCTAAATAAAGTAATGAAAAACCTGAGGGTTACAACTAAATACATGTCTGCTAAATGCAAAGAAGCATCCGAAGAAGGGTTAACAGTAAGTGTAAACATTTCAGATTGCTGATTTGATATTTAATTTTCACACTTTTATTTATTATATTTGAAGTTAATAAACCTTTTTATTAATAAAAAAAATTTATCTATGAGTAAATTCGATGAAAAAATTGTGCAATATCAAAATGAGATGACTAAGTTGGGGCTTAAGTTTGATGTTGCCTTATTAACTAAAGTTACAAAAGGATTGGGTCCTTCAATTTACAAAGCAGACGCTGAAACAGTTTCAGGTACCGATGAAAAAGAGCTCGAGAGAGTTAAAACTAATTTTTTAATAAAAAAATTAGGGTTGCCCGATGGTCCAAAACTTGACAAAGCTATTTCAGATGTTATTGAAAAAGTTGGAAAATCTAATAGAAGTAAATATAGAGCCATTTTCTATTATTTATTGGTAAAAGAATTAGGTCAAGAATCTAAATATTAACCAAACTACCTTCTTACAAAAAAACCGCCTAAAATAGACTGCCCCCAAAAAGTTAGACACTATTTGGGGGTATTTTTATGGAAAGAAAAGTGAAATATGATTACACATTTAAACTTGAATGTGTAAAATTAGTATTAGAGAAACATTATTCATGTTTATTAGTTTCAAA
>NZ_JAUYUD010000012.1 GCF_030692605.1 Lutibacter sp. | reverse complement strand
AAATACTGTGGCGAAGAATAAAATATCAATGGCTAGATTTCGATGCTTATAAATGCTTTAAAAACCTCAAAGAACAATTAAATTTAGTGCTGAATAATTTTGGCATTAAATACGACATTAAATTTTAACCATTACTTATATAACCTCTTTCTTTTTTTTAATATAAAAAACAAAGATGTAATCGTTCTTATTTTTTAAAAAATATGTTTTTAATGATAAACAAAGCAAACTAGTTGATTTTAGCAACATTCAATAGTTGTCCCTATTTTTTTTTCAATTCAAATAAATCTGTTCTTCTGTCTTTTAGATTTCGAACACTACCAAACTGATTTAATTCACGAAGCATATCTATATCAACATCTGCAATTAAAATCATTTCTGTATTGGTTGTAGCTTCTGCTTTTATACCATTTGCTGGAAAAGCAAAATCACATGGTGTAAAAACCATGGATTGGGCAAATTGAATGTCCATATTGTGTACTTTTGGTAAATTACCAACACTACCGGCAATAGCTACATAACATTCGTTTTCAATTGCTCTGGCTTGGGCGCAATGGCGCACTCTCGAATAACCATTTTGAGTATCTGTTAAAAATGGGATAAACAGAATATCCATACCTTCATCTGCTAAAATTCTACTTAATTCAGGAAATTCGGAATCGTAACAAATAAGTATTCCAATTTTTCCGCAATCTGTATCAAAAGTTTTGAAACTGGAACCACCTTGTAAGCCCCACACTTTTGCTTCATCGGGTGTAACATGAAGTTTTTCATAACGTTCAGAGGTTCCATCTCTTTTACATAAATATCCAGCATTGTACAAAAGACCATCTTTTAATTCTGGCATACTACCAGTAATTATATTTATATTGTACGAAATAGCTAATTCAGAAAATTTTTGAACTATTTCTGGGGTATGTTTGGCAAGCTCTCTAATTGCTTCGGATTCTGGTAAATGGTTGTTATCTGCCATTAAGGGCGCATTAAAAAACTCTGGGAATAGGGCGAAATCTGACCTGTAAGCCGAAACTGCATCAACAAAATATTCAGCTTGTTGCATCAATTCTTTTAAGTTATGATACAATCTCATTTGCCATTGAATTAAACCAAGGCGAACTACTTTTTTCTTAGTTACTGCTTTTGTTGTGTGTTTTTTGTAATAAATATTTTTCCATTCCAATAAAACAGCAAATTCATTGGATGCTTTATCGCCTTCTAAATATCCTTTTAAAATTTTTGAAGGATGAAAATCATTTGATATTTGAAAATTTAGAACAGGATCGTTAATTTCTTTTCTTTTAACTTTTTCAATGTACTCCTTTGGTGTTAGCGTATCGGAATGCATATAATAATTAGGAATTCTACCCCCAAATGCAATACCTCTTAGGTTTAATCTTTCAGCCAATTCTTTTCTGTAGTCATACAATCTTCTACCAAGTCGTAGGCCTCTATATTCAGATTTGATAAAAACATCAATTCCATATAATACATCGCCATCTGTTTTGTGAGTTTCAAAAGTATAGTTTCCAGTTATTTCTTTGTATGTGTGATGGTCATCAAATTTATCATAATCTAATATTATTGATAAGGCACATCCGGCAAGCTGATCGTTCACTTTTATGACAACCTGTCCTTCAGGAAATTTTTCAATTAAAGAATTAATATGAGATTCTTTCCAATAGGAATTTGGCATATTAGAATATGCTTCAATCATAGCATCTTTCAACTCTTGATAGTCATGTATGGTTAAAAATTGTAATTCTATGTTTTCAATGTTTTGTATCATTCTGTGTTGTTAATGGTTTACTTTAAATAATTGTTTTGTAAAAATTGTATAGGGATTAAAAAATAAGAAATCGAGCCAAAACACAAAAAAAAATGACTATTTCGGCCCAAAATCTGCAATGGATTGTTTAAAAAGCACTCTTTTTTTAATTTTTTTTGTGCCAATTGGATGTATTTATTAATTCTTAAGATGGTTAAAAAAACGGCTCAATTGGTTTAATTCCAATTAGAAATGATAGGAGAGAGGTTTAAATGATTTTTTATTTGAGCTGTTATTTATTTTAATCTGCCCAAAGCTTTACGTTATAAGATGTGCAGTGTAAAATTGGAGATTTTTAGGTTGTAGCAAATCGTTTATTGAATGTTTGTCGGTGCGTTATTTAGTTTAAATGTAAGCATAAATTTTATGAGGTGTTGGCAACTGGCTTTTTATAATATTAGTCAAATCCATTTTCGATTAAAATTCTGCCGTAAGAATTCAGTTTATATTCAAATGTAGCAGGAATTATCTCTCTTCTTCCTGTTTGTTTAAATTTATATTCTTCGTGTTCTCTATTATCTTTAATTGATTGATTTAACAATCCAATCTGATGAAGATTTGTCTTTATGTCATCATTAATGTTTCGTAAATATTCATTGTCTTTCAGCAACTCCAAATCTTCCAAATAAGTATTGTCAATTATATGAGTTAATCTTTTAAAATCATTGAAAGTAATTTTACCCAAAATTGTCTTTTTTAATAGTTTTCCAATAATTGAAGCTTTGTCATCGTTATTTAATCTGTTCAAAGTTATTAGCAATTTTTCTCCGGCTTTCTTTGTTTCATTTTTAGATTCTAATTCCGTAATAAATTCCTCTCTTTTAGATTGAGGAATATCCTTTAATTCAAACAGAAATCTAAGCAGTTTTTTCGTGAAAAAAGATTCCGTTATTTTGTTATAAAGACTAAAGCTTTTAAATCCAATACCAAATATTGGTATGTCTTTTAATACTTCTGATTCAATAAGTAAATCAAAACCAGTTTCCAAGATTTCAGGTGTTAATTCATTTAAAGCCTTTGACTTTACTGATTTAAAAATATCTATTTGGTTCTTTTTTTTGTCGTCACTCATTTTTTCTGCTTGTTGCCAACGTGTTCGTATAATGATTTGTGCGACGTAAAAATCGGAGATTTTTCCGCCGTAGTAATATTTTTATTGAGTGTTTGCAATTTTCTATTTGTTCAAATTTAAGCATAAATTATATACGTTGTTAGCCAAAGTTTTTATTTCAATTTCAAAAATTTTCCATCTATATAGCTAATTAATTCCACTCCTTTGCCCTCAGAAGAATATAAAATAAGTTCTATTTTGCTATTCTCATTGAGAAAATTATTTTTGAAAACATAAACATTTTTAAATTCAAAGCCATATAAATTTATATCTACTACTTGTTCATTAGTCGGATTAATCAATTCATCAAAATACTCGTTTTCAGAGTTGTCACTATTTGGAATTACATATTCCAATCCAAAAGCGGTCAAATCATTAAATGTACCGACACCTAATCGTATTAAAAAACCGCTTTCAGTAAAATTAATGAAGTTACTTATAGTTTCATATTCCCAATATTCACAACTTTCGGGTCCGCGATAATCTCTCTCTAAATTAATAATTCTAGGCTGAGTAGAAGCTTTGATATTTTGTCCGGTTTCGTTTATATAAATCAAGTCGTGATAATCATTGTAAGGTATTAAGGATTTCTCAAATTCGGGAAGTAAGTAGGAATCAATCAATTCTTCATTACAACACCCTGTAAGTCCTATCATTAATAAAATGAAAGTCAATTTAAAATAAGGTTTCATATTTTTCATACAATTTTGGCTAACGTGATTTTATAAGATTTGTGCGACGTAAAAATCGGAGATTTTTCCGCCGTAGCAATATTTTTATTGAATGTTTGTCAGTTTGTACTAGCACAATTTAAGCATAAATTTTATGAGGTGTTGGCAACTGTTTTTAATCTAATTTATTTTTTCATTCTCAACTTTCTTTCTTCTCTTAATCTTTTCCTTTCTCTTTTTTTCATAAGTTTCTCTCTTAATTTTTTATCTCTTTTTTCTAATTCAAACGCTTTTATGGTTTTATCATCTAATATTCCGTGAATATCAACGTCATATCCTAAATTTTTCAGTTTATATTGTAATGCTTTAGTTTCTCTGTTTTTATTAATTTTGGCTAATTCACAGCTAATTTTGACAAATTTTGAATCATTTGGTCTTTTTATGTAACAATCTCCAGTCTTTGGCTTATTTGGAAAATCTTTCAATTCAACTTGAGCTGTAATACTCAGGCTAGAAGTTAAAATCAGGAATGTTATAATTTGAATACTATTTATTTTCATAGAAATTTCAGTTTTCGTATAGTTGCCAACGTCTTAGTGCATGAAAAGTTGCGCTTTAGAAACCGCAATTTTCCGTTGATTAAAAATAGTTTTTTATTTGTCATAAATATCATACTTGTTAGAATTTAGCAATTTTTTATGCGCATTGTTGGCAAATGTTAATCCTTTTAGTTCGCAGACACAGAAAAGCGAAAATCAGGTATCGTAAACAGTC
>NZ_JAUYUD010000005.1 GCF_030692605.1 Lutibacter sp. | reverse complement strand
TTTCACATAATAGATATTTAGAAAAAATGGAAGATAGATTAACGAAATTCAATGAATTAATGAATACATTCAAGTCTGAAAACCAATTAGGGAAAAATCTATCCAATTTAATTGTAAATATTTAATAGACTTTATATAAATCAAACTATTAACCTCTTCTTCTCGTATTTTCATTTTTTCGATCCTTAGAATTAGAACCTCTATTAGTATCATTTTTTTTATTAGGTTGCTCTTTTGTATTTTCGTTTTTTCTAATTTCTTTTGAACGTTCTTTTGATTTTTCAGGAACAGGTTTTGAAATATTTCTATCTGAATTATCATTTCTTTGAGGTTGCTCTCTTTTAGTAATATCATTTCTTTCAGGCTGCTCTCTTTTTGTTATTACATTTCTTTCAGGCTGCTCTCTTTTTGTTATTACACTTCTTTCATTTACTGAACGATTACTTTCTGGCCCATTAGAATTTTCTCTTCGAGTAGTACTTTGAGTAGAACGGTTTTGTCTGTTATCAACTCTTCCATCATTATTGTCTGAACGATCATTTCCTCTTTGAACGTTGTTATCATTAGTACGCATTTCAGATCGTTTTGGAACATTTTTAGTTGCAACTCTCATTCGTGTATTTTGACTATCTCTTTGGTTATAATTTCTATTATTATTACTACTATTATTACTGTAGTAATTGTTTTTTGAATGATCTTTATAATAGGTGTAACGTGTTGGATTATAGTTATTTCTGTAAGGTTTATAACTAATTACACTAAATTCAAATAGAGGTCTGGAAAAATAATTGTGGTATGGGTGAAATACATAACTTCTATTGTAATGGTTTATATACCCAGCATAGTGAGAATAATTTCCATAATAGTCGTAATAAACTCTTAAATTACCAATTCTTGCCAATCTGTCTCTATGGTATTGAATATTTGTGTTTCCTATTCTACTTACTCTTCCATAATAATCATAATCAATATAAATATCTTCAACTTGCACAATTGCGCCGTAATAATCATATTGAACGTAAGCGTCATAATCGTAACCACTGTTAAAACTTATATTTACGTTTCTGTTTTGATATCCAACGTGAACACCATTTCTAGGATTGATATAAAAATCAAATTCTCCGTTTTGAAAAACTGCAAACGTTACGCCCCTTTCTACAAAAGTGAATGAATTGCCGTAATCATCATTATAGCGATTAAAATTTGAGGTATTGGTTGAAGCAAAAGCTGTAAACCCTAAAAATACCATTGTTGCGAATACTAATATCTTGTTTTTCATAATACTTAAATTTAATTTTTAATAGTAACTATGTTTGTATGTGTTATACAATTACTTGTAAACAAACAGCGTGCCAAAAAACAAAATATTTTATAAATACCTAATTATTAGCATCTTATATTTTTTAAAAACAAAATATATAATTTTATCACTTTAATTTTAGCAAATACTTATTTTTGTATGATTCACTTTTAAATTTTAGTAGCTATTTATTTTATAGATGTTATAGTACCCGTTCCAATCAAGAATTTATTTACATATAAAATTACTGAGTCCGAATCAGTTTTTTTAAAGAATGGAATGCGCGTAGCGGTTGAATTTGGAAAATCAAAAATTTATACTGCAATTATTGCAAACATACATACCACTGCTCCAACTGCTTATGAAGCCAAAGATATTCATCAAATTTTAGATGAATACCCAATTGTAAATGAAATTCAACTTAAACATTGGGAATGGATTTCTTCCTATTATATGTGCACATTAGGTGAGGTTTTGCGAGCAGCATTACCATCTGCATTTCTCTTGGAAAGTGAAACCAATATTGAATTATATCAGGGATTTGCAAGCGAAAATGAATTGTCTGACGATGAGTTTTTAATTTTTGAAGCATTACAACATCAGCCTTTGCTTACCATTCAGCAGATTATGGATATTTTAGGAAAGAAAACTGTTTTCCCTATTATCAAAAGTCTTATTTCAAAAAATGCTATTGTTGTAAAAGAGCAAATTTACGAACAGTATAAACCAAAATTAATTAAATACGTTCGGTTGAAAGACTATTATAAGACTGAAGAAAACTTATCTCAATTACTATCATCATTAAATAGAGCACAAAAACAGCGCGAAGTAATATTGGCTTATTTTCAACTTCAAACTACTAAAAAGCCTATTAAAGCTTCTCAGTTGCAAGAATCTTCTGGTTGTTCCTTGGCAATTATAAATTCGTTAGCTGATAAAGAAATTTTGGAATATTATTTTATTCAAACAGATCGAGTAAATTTTGATGGTTCTGAAAATTCCTTAAAACCACTTACGTCTTTTCAACAAACGGCATACCATGAAATTATTGAATCATTTACCAATAATCAAACAGTATTATTAAAAGGAGTTACAAGTAGTGGCAAAACTGAAATATATGCTAAATTAATTTCAGAACAATTTCAGTTAGAAAAACAAGTGCTTTATTTAGTACCAGAAATAGCTTTAACAACCCAATTAATTGGGCGATTACAAGTTTATTTTGGAAACCAACTGTCGGTTTTTCACTCTAAATACTCTATGAATGAACGGGTTGAAGTTTGGAATAATGTATTGGATTCAAAATCAAAAGCACAATTAATAATAGGTGCTCGTTCTTCGCTATTTCTGCCATATAGCAACCTCGGATTAATTATTGTAGATGAAGAACATGAAACGTCGTTCAAACAACACGATCCTTCACCTAGATATCATGCAAGAGATGCTGCTATTGTTTTAGCTCAAATTCATTCGTCAAAAGTAATTTTAGGATCTGCAACGCCTTCAATAGAATCGTATTACAATGCCAAACAAGGCAAATTTGGATTTGTTGAATTAATAAATAGATTTGGAAATGTTCAATTACCTGAAATAGAATTAGTTGATATTAAAGAAAAATATCGAAAAAAAAGAATGACCGGTCATTTTTCAGATAGTTTAATTACTGCCATTTCTGAAGCGTTAGCACTGAAAGAACAAGTTATTTTATTCCAAAATAGACGTGGATTTGCACCAGTTGTAGAATGTGAAACATGTGGAGTTTCACCTCAATGCCCGCAATGTGATGTAAGTTTAACATTTCATAGTTATTCAAAAGAATTACGTTGTCATTATTGCGGTTATAAACAAGCCATGCAACAATTATGTGGCGCTTGTGGCAGTGAAAAGTTAGATACTAAAGGTTTTGGAACTGAACAAATTGAAATGGAATTAAATGCACTTTTTCCAGATGCATTGGTGGGACGAATGGATTTAGATACCACAAGGGGTAAATATGGTTATCATAAAATAATTGGTCAATTTGAGGCCCAAGAAATTGAAATTTTAGTAGGAACTCAAATGCTTTCTAAAGGATTGGATTTTGCAAATGTAACCTTAGTTGGAATTTTAAACGCCGATAATATGTTAAACTTCCCTGATTTTAGGGCTCATGAAAGAAGTTACCAATTAATGGTACAAGTTTCTGGAAGAGCCGGAAGAGCTGAGAAAAGAGGCAAAGTACTTATTCAAACTTTCAACCCATACCATCAAATATTACAACAAGTTTCGACTCATTCCTATGAAGAAATGTTTAAAGAACAAATTGATGAACGTTGGCAGTACAACTATCCCCCATTTTACAGAATAATTAAATTAACCCTTCGTCATAAAAACTTTTTAAAGGTAGATGATGCAGCAATTTGGATGGGTAAATCTATGACCTTAGTTTTTGGAAATTTAGTACTTGGCCCTTCAACACCATCTGTCTCAAAAATCAGAAATTATTACATTCGTAATTTAATTTTGAAAATTCCTCAAAAAAATTCGCTTTCAAAAACTAAAAATAATTTGCAAAAAATAATAAATTCTTTTCAAGTAATCAGTGAGTTTAAAAGCATTAAACTTACCATTGATATAGATAATTATTAATTGAACAGGTTTTTATAAGATTTGTTCTACTAGAAATTTGGATTTTTTTTATCATTGTATTTATCAGCATTAACAACGCTCTATTTTTAAAATTGTAAATTTGCCTTGTATAACTAAATCAAGCTAATGGCTAAAAAAGGAAGGGCAAAAAATACCAGAAACAAAAAATTACACACGAAACTTTTAAAAAGGAAGAAAAATAAAGTTAGAGATGCTAAAATATCAACCAAGGAACGGTTAAAGGATATAATTAAAAAGCACCAAGAACAATCTGAAAATTAATTTTTCAAATTAACGTACTTATACATTATCACAAAAAAAAGGTTGTCTAAAATGTGAAATGCCATTCAACCTGATGAGATATTGAAATCGAAGATTCAGCGTAGCTAGTCAAGTTTAGAATTATGTACTTCCCTGCCTTTTGGACAACCTTTTAAAAAAAATTACTCTTTTTTACCTTTCTTTTCTCTTTTTTCAGCCTTTTTTTCTTTTGCAGTTTTAGCAGGTTCTTTTTTTACGTTTTTCTTAGCATCTTGACCTTTTGACATAATAGTATAGTTTAAATTTTATAAAATATTTTTTTTTAGTAATACAAAGTTAAATAATATTTCAACTCGTTTTTCAAAATTAATTAGAGTTTTTTAAATAAATGTCAACACGATTTTGTGCATTTATGCTAATGTCTTTCCAAAATAAATTAATATCTGCAAAGTGATAATTTTTAATCAATCTTAAAAAGATTCGTTTTGGTATTTTTGGAACACTTACCCATAAAATTCCGTCTTTAACTTCAACACTTAAACTTTGTTCGTATATTTTATTATTGGTATAAAGAACCCCTTTATGATCTTTTATATCAGTATAATTCTGATGATTCCAACTAATTGGGTTTGACGTTACTCCGCCTTTAAACCATTTTTCGAAACTTTTAGGATACTTATTTTTTCTAAAACTATTCCAACTCACATAACCACCTATTTCATAGGCATTAGTCATTGGTTTTAAATTTTGAAATTCTGAATCTACCACTTTAATTCCAGGAATATATGCCGCTATCAATTGTTTTTGAAGTGGTTTTCCATCAAAATACTCCTTCAATAAACGCTTACAATGAGCACTTCCTTGGCTGTGTGCTGCAATAATAATTGGCCTGCCTTTATTGTAATATTTCAAATAATATTCAAATGCATTTTTAACATCGTTATATGCAATTTCATACGAAGATCCGCTTTGTTTTGTATAAGGTTCAACATAAATTCTATAATGAGATTGCCTGTAAAACGGGGAAAATATTCTCCCTGCTCCTGCCCAAGCAGATGCCTGAAAATGAATGGACTTATCTAAAATTTCATTATTAAAAATAGAATCGTTAACATCGGCGTTCCAAGCATCATTTTTTTTATCAATTAGTAAAGTTGGATACACAAAAAATACATCTGCAGCAAAAGCAGTATCGGATGGCATAAACTCCTTTAATTGTGATGTAATTTTAGAAGGATGAACTGCCCAATATTCAATTTTTGAATAATTTGGAGCAGCAGATAATTCGGCTTCATTAAAAGATTTTGACACATAACTTGTTTTACAAGATGCAAACAAAATAACCACAAAACATAGATATAGATACTTTTTCATAATTCCGAAAGATACTATTTATTCAATTAAGCACCTGTTTACATTAATATTTTCAAATTTAAACATTTTATAGAAAGGAATGAAACATTAAAAATGAGCAATAACAATCAACTTTTTACTATTGCAGCTGTTCTAAATTTAAAAAAAAATAAAGCAGTTAGTAACTAAAATGGTATATTTATCGTTTTTAAATCTGAAAATATGATGCTAAATCAGCCGCAAGAACAAACCTTATGGGGACATCCCAAAGGACTGTATGTTTTATTTTTTACTGAATTATGGGAACGCTTTTCGTATTACGGAATGCGCGCCATTCTTATTTTATATTTAACCGCCCAAACTACCGAACTCAATGCTGGATTGGGTTGGGACAAAGTTTCTGCCCTCGAAATTTATGGCTGGTATACTATGTTTGTGTATGTAATGTCTGTTCCAGGAGGATTACTTGCTGACCGATTTATTGGTCAGAAAAAAGCGGTTATGGTAGGTGGTGTATTTATTATTGTTGGTCACTTTTTTCTAGTTTTTCCTGAACTTTGGGCATTTTATGTTGGTGCTGCTTCCATTATTATTGGTGTTGGTTGTTTAAAACCAAATATTTCTAGTATGGTTGGCGGATTATATCAACGAGGCGACATAAAAAGAGATACTGCATTTACAATTTTTTATATAGGAATAAACATTGGAGCGTTCACAGCACCGTTGATTGTTGGATATGTGGGTGAAGTTATTAACTGGAATTTAGGTTTCGGTTTAGCCGGAGTTGGTATGACTTTAGGACTTATTGTGTACATGTGGGGACAAAAGTATTTGAAGGAAATTGGAAATTTTGTGCCTGTTGTTAGAGAAATTGGAACTAATAAAAGTGTTCCTCTTACTGTTATTGAAAAGGATAGAATGATTGTTTTGTTATTATCATTTTTAATTGTTATTGTTTTTTGGGGAGCTTACGAACAAGCAGGAGGTTTAATGAACTTGTATGCTCGAGATAAAATTGATCGTGTTATGTTTGGGGTTACTATTCCTGCAAGTTTTTTACAATCTCTTCACGCTTTTTATGTTATTTTGTTTGGCGTACCAGTTGCCTATTTTTGGACAAAATGGCGTAGCAAAGGCAGAGAAAGTTCTTCTCTTTTTAAAATGGGATTAGGAACCATAATTACAGGTTTGGGATTCTTGCTATTAGCTTTTGCCGCACTTGAAACGGCCTCATCGTTAGACGGAAAAGCGTCTATTTATTGGATGTTTGGAGCCTATTTTTTACATGTAATTGGTGAATTAAGTATTTCGCCCGTGGCACTTTCATTTATCACCAAATTAGCGCCTATAAAATATGCATCTTTAATGATGGGTGCGTACTTTATGGTTTCTGGTTTAGGAAACAAATTAGCAGGTATCATTGGAGAAGCAGCACAAAATGCTGGTGAATTCACTATTTTTATGGGTGTACTTATATTTTGTGTTTCATTTGGTTTATTATTAATTGTTTTTGTAAAAAAATTAAAGAAACTCACCCATGGTGCTGACGATGATGAACAAAAAATTGTTATGGTCGAAGCTGAATAAACATTCCTTTTATCTAAATATAAATCACCCTGTTTTAATAAAAAGTAGGGTGATTTTTTTTGTAAAAAAGAATCTCAAAAGAACATAAACCATCTTCATTTGAATGATATTTTTTTGTATATTTGATTTGTTATGAAAAACATTCTACAAAAATTACCTATTCTTACCTTAAAAAAAATACTTCACAGAAAAGAAGTTCAATTGTTATTACTTTTTAAGTATGATGACAATCTAATTTCAAAAATTAGAAAAATAGAAGATTATACGTGGAGTAAGACACATAGAGGTTGGTATACACATTATTCTGTTGAAAAAATAAACGCTATTAAAGAATTACTAAAAGATGAAGTTCAGTTTAGAATTGACTCTAGTATATTAGACAAAAAAATAATTGTAACTACGGCTCGAAAACCAAGATTAATTTCTGATGCAAATAAAGAAATTATTAGGGCTTATGTAAAATATTTAAAAGGAAAATGTTATAGCGAAAGTACTGTGAAAACCTATTTTACTTTTGTTGCCGATTTTATTGATTATATCCAAGACAAACCCCTTATTGAACTCAATAACCGTGATGTTGAAAAATGCATTGAAGATGTTTTTATTCCCAGAAAATACAGCATAAGTACCCACAGGCAATTTGTAAGTGCTATTAAATTATTCAAAGCTTTTTATCCTGAATGCCAGATTGAGAACTTGGAATTAAAACGACCGAATAGAAGTAAAATATTGCCAACTGTATTGTCTAAAGAAGAGGTGGTAGATTTATTACGGATTACAAAAAATTTAAAACACAGAACAACATTAGCAATGATTTATTCTGCCGGATTGCGAATTAGTGAATTATTGAATTTAAAATTAGCAGATATTGATGTTGATAGAAGGCAAATTTTAATTAAAAATAGCAAAGGCAGAAAAGATAGAAATGTAATATTAGCAGAAAGTTTTATGCCATTATTGCATAATTATGTTGCAAGTTATCAGCCAAAAGAATATTTAATTGAAGGGCAAACAGGTGGAAAATATAGTGCCGAAAGTATCAGAGCATTTTTGCATAAAGCTGCAAAAGCTGCGAAAATTAGAAAACGTGTTACTCCACATACATTGCGCCATAGTTATGCAACCCATTTATTAGAAAATGGAATTGATATTAGATATATTCAAGAATTATTAGGCCATGCAAAACCTGAAACCACAATGATTTACACACATGTTAGTAAAAAAGATTTACTTAAAATTGAAAGTCCGTTAGACCTTGCTGTTAAAAGTCTTTTTGATTCCCAAAAAGACAATGAAAACATGCGTTTATCCGGAAATTATTAACCATAAATAGTTATATTTGAAATGATATAACAAGTTGCAAGTAATGGCGGAAAAACAGCCAGAACCTGACTTCAACTAACATATGATATTAATAAAATACTGACTATTAGATGATAATTTAAAATGACGCATCAATGACGTATCAAATACAATGAGAATATTTGAATAACTTTTAAGTTAAATATAATTTTGTCTCAAATTTGAATGAATTATGAAACAACCAGATTTAGGTAAAAAAATTTCAGAATTAAGATTATCGAAAGGTTTAACTCAAATTGAGCTTGCCGAGAAATGTAATTTAAGTCTGAGAACTATTCAACGAATAGAATCAGCCGAAGTGACACCAAGGAGTTACACCATTAAACTGATTTTTGAAAACTTAGATTATGAGATCTATAATTCATTTGGTAAATTTTCATATAAGCTTGATAGGATAGCTTATAGATTCAAAATTAGGCTCGAGCAATTTTATAAATATATTATTGATTTATTTAACTTAAAAACAAATACAATGAAAAAATTAACGATTTTATCTATTCCGTTCTTTGCTTTAATTACATTTTTGTTATTTTCATATAACTCAAATGTAAATGCCCAAAACAGACAAACAATCATGAATAAATTTGAAGATGCTAGTTCTAATTCAAAATTCATGCAATTATTTAATTCTGGTGAGATTGATTCACTAGGTATGCTTTATCTAAATGATGCGAGTTTAATACCAGATTTTCCTTCCTCCATAGTAGGTCGAGAAAATATTATTGGTTATTATAGACAATTATTCAATCAAGGATTTCATTTTACCAACATTAAAACAACTTTTAAAGTTGTTAATGATTCAATAGCAGTAGAAAGGGAATTATGGGCAATCAAGACTAACTCTATTCCAATTATAACTGGGGCTTCTTTGATACAATGGCACTATTTAAATGGGCAATGGCAAATTGAAAATTTAATGTCAAAAACAGATAAAGTGATTAATCAAGAAGTTTTTAAATAAATGCCAGCGTACAACAAATAGTTTAGTGCATTCGGGTTTAAGTTTACTATTGAGGTTAATCCCTTGTGAAAAAAATTAGTGTAAACTGATAAGAAATCACCACTTAATCCCGAATGCTCTATACTTGAATTTTTATTAAATCAATCAGTTTTGAGCAATGACTCGTAAAAGATTTTAAGAAAATTTTAAATCTAAAATGATAAATTTTAGTTTAATTCAATTTTAACGGTTTTGAAAGTTGAAACGGTTAGAATTACAACAAAATAGATTAATTGGAACTCAAAAACCACAACTTGCAACAACGCACATAAAAAATTGCTTATTTTGAACTAAATATGAAAATTAATATAAATAATAAACTAAATTTAAACATCGGAAAATTGCGTTTTTAAACCCGCAACTTTTCATGTCCAAAACCGTTGTGCGTCATGCAAGAAACCCAGAAAAATTAGAATATCATGAAAAAACTAACACTTTTGATTTTATTAATTTTCCAGATTTTTAAAGTTGGATTCTCACAATCAAATTTTGATTTCAGCGATTTTGAGAATCAAATCAATAAAGAGATTGATAATAGGACTATTCCTTCAATTTCAGTGGCTATTGCTAAAGATGGAGTTATTATCTATGAAAAAGCATTTGGATTGGCTGATTTAGAGAATAAAGTAATGGCAACAATTTCTACCTCATATCAGTTGGCATCTGCATCTAAACCAATGACTGCAACAGGAATAATGATTCTTTGTCACAAAAAAGTCATTGATTTATATTCTTCAGTTGAAAAATATATTTCACCACTGAAATTCAAGGTTTTTGAAGGTGTTTCATCAGAAGTAAAAGTGATTGATCTATTAAACCACACTTCTGGATTAGGAACCTACTTTCAGATAGGTTACGCTGACGAGAACATAAGAAGTGACGATTTTGAGACTGCTTTTAATAAATATGGAGGTCTTTATCATCCAACTGGATTAATTTGTGAGTATTCCAATCTTGGTTATGGATTACTTGATTTCATAATCAGTAAGCAAAGTGGGAAGTCATATTCCAAGTTTATGAAGGATGAATTGTTCAGACCGCTCGGAATGGATAATACCTTTATTGATAAACCTGATAATCCTAAATTTTCTGTTGCTAAAAAATATGATTCAAAATTGATCCTACTTCCCGATGTGTCAAATAATACAAAAGGTGCAGGTAATGTATATTCAAGTATTCATGATTTGGCTTTGTTTGGCATGTTTCATTTGAAAAATGGTCAAAAGGGATTATTAAGTTCGGAGGAAATTGATTTGACCCATAACTATATAAACCCAAAAACATTATATCATTATTACGATTCAACATTATATGGATTGGGTTGGTATTTTAAGACCAATGATAACGGATACAAAATTATCTGGCATGAAGGTGGTATGATGGGTGCAAGTTCTATGATTAAACTTATTCCTGGAGAAAACGTTGTAATTGCCGTGATAATAAACACCTCTAATCAGCAACTGTGCCAAAATGTTACAAATAAACTTAGTAAAATAATCCTACCTAAATACAATCCAAGTCCTATAAACGAAGTAGCAGCCTATAAATATTATACTTCTGATTCAACCTATTTTGGAGATTGGCAAGGAACTATTAAAGTTGGTGAATTAGATGTGCCATGTACTCTAAAGATACAACCTGATGGAAACATTATCATTGAATATTTAGATTTTACTTATAAATCATATTTTACACAAAACAATCCAATACCTCATAAGACAATATTACTTGCGGGATTGGTAAACAAAAACTCATTTATTGGCATGTTCCCTGGCAATTTACCTTCGGTTGATATTCGGCATGAGTTGAGTCAATTTATGTCATTGAAATTATACAAGGATGCGAATGTGTTATCTGGAACTATTGTAGCAATTGCAGCAGCTAATAGAGAGTACTATGCATATCCATTTTATATTAAACTTGAAAGAAAATAATGCACGAACGCACAACACATGGTATAGTGCATGCGGGTTTTAGCGGTTTGGGAGCATTTGTAGCTCGTAAAAAAAGTTGGTGTAACCTGATAGGTAATCGCCTCGTAATCCCGCACGACACCATACCATAAACCGTTGTGGTGCATTTTGACCGATGTCAGAAAAATCAACAAACAATTTTCACAATTCAAAAAAATTACATACTTTTGTATCCGAATGAATACACTAAAAACAAATGTACTTTATTGAAAAAACAATAGAATTTGACAAGTGGTTGAGAAAATTAAAGGATTTAAGAGCAAAAGCAAAAATTTTATTCAGAATTCAAAAACTGGAAAATGACGAACACTTTGGGGACTGTAAACCTGTTGGAGACGGAATAAGCGAACTAAAAATTAATCTTGCGAAAGGTTACAGAATCTACTTCAAAGAAACAGACGGGAAAATTATTATTCTTCTGATTGGTGGAGATAAATCAACCCAACAAAAGGACATCGAAAAGGCAAAAGAAATTTGGGACAATTTAAAAAAGTAAAAAAAATGGAAACATCAAAATTTGACATTGCAGATTATTTAGATAGCAACGAAATGATTGCAGAATATCTTAATTCCGTATTAGAAGAAGGAGATAATTCAGATATAATTACCGCACTTGGACATATTGCAAAAGCTATCGGAATGACAAAAATTGCAGAAGAAACTGGTTTAAGTAGACCAAGTCTATACAAAGCATTATCTGACGGAGCGAAACCGCAATTTTCAACAATAATGAAAGTTTTAAAAGCAGTTGGAGGACAAATTAGAGTAAACCCATTATCAGCATAAAAATAAAAAAAACGACACCACAACACCTCATAAAATTTATGCTTAAATTTGAACTATTAACCTAGCGACAAAATATCGGAATAAATTTGTATATTTACAGTATGGAAAAAGAGGATTTCAGAACTGTAACCGAGCAAGCGAGAGTAGTTATTCGCAGAAAAGCAATCAAGTTGATACTTTCAGGTGTAAAAAAGA
>NZ_JAUYUD010000031.1 GCF_030692605.1 Lutibacter sp. | reverse complement strand
TTGAAATCAAACAATATATAGACTATTATAATAACGAAAGAATTAAATCAAATCTAAACAAAATGAGCCCGATAAAATATCGAGCTCATTATTGTCAAAATTAATTATAAATTTGTCTAACTTTTTGGGGGCAGTCTATTATAGACTTTTTTTATGACTATAAATATAAAATCTTTCATATTATTAGACTAATAATAAGTACTTCTAAAATCTTTTACATCAGCCGCATCTTCCAAAACTTGGAATAATTGATAAGATCTTGATTTAAGATTTTGGTTTATTTTTTTTCTGTAATTTTCATAATTATCTAATTTAATAGGTAATTTTCTGTCTTTAACAACCATCACAAATACACCTGTTTCTCCTTCAATAACACTGGAAACCTTCCCAATTTTAATAGTTGACATACCTCCAACAACTCCTGGTTCCATTCCTATAGCAGCTATCAAAGGATTTGTTAATGATAAATCTTGAGCCGTTGCAACAGTTACTTTACTATTTTTCGCAATCTCTTCTAATGTTGCTCCTTTCATCTTTTCTTTTATCAATTTTGCTTTTTTCTTATTTATTAATTCAGGTCTAATTTTTTCTAAAACATCAACACTTAAAACTATGCCATCTTTTTCAGTTTTACCAGAAACAATAGCAACTACATATCCTCTCTTACCGTTAATTTCAACATCAAATCTTTTAAAATCTCCTACTTTTCTATCTTGTTCAAAAGACCATGTTACGATCTGACGTTGATTATTTAAGCTTGGAATTGCCTCATCTAAAGCTTTTAAATTTAATGCCGAAAGCACTTCATATCCTTTTTCTTGAGCTAAAGCACTAATGCTTTTCCCATCTGTTAATTTAGATGCTAACGTTTCAGCATTTTCAAAAATAATATTTTCAGTTTCTTCAGATGCCTCTATTGCTCTTGCAAAACTTACTAATTTTACAACATTATCTTTTTTCTTTTGTTCATCTATTCTAATAACATGAAATCCAAAAGCAGTTTCAACTACATTAATACTTCCAGTGTTATTTTTATAAATAAAATTAGCAAAATCTTTATCAAATGATGCAGAAAAAGCTTGATCTCTAACAACCCAACCAATATCTCCACCTACTCCTTTTGTTCCATCAGTATTTATTTCATTGGCAACTTCAGCATATTTCTCCTTATTGTTTTTAACAATCGCAAAAATACTATCAGCTGTAAACTTTGCTGCTTCTTTAGTTTTTAGGGAAGTAGATCTCACAGCTCCAGAATAAGGAACCAAGATATGACTTGATTTTACAGAATCGGGAATTTGAGTAATCTCAACAACTTTAGAAACTTTGTAAAAACCATTATCTTTGTATGGCCCTACAACATCACCTGTTGCAGTATTAAAAATTACATCGGCAACTGAAGGTGAAAAATTATTTTTAGATTTATACCCATTATCTATTCCTAAATCAGACTTATTATCATTTAAAAATGCTTCATAGGCTGTTGCATTTTTTAAACCAGGAACCGAAATTGTAGTTTTAGCAGCATTGCTATATTCTTCTCTATCATTTATAAAAATAGATACTTCTTTTTTCACTTCTAATTCATCCTTTTCCGAAGGTGCAATATTAAAGATTACATATTGTAATGATCTTGTTGCTTCAGGTTTGAATTTTTTAGAATTTCCCTCAATATATTTTTGAATTTCCTTTTTAGAAATTTTCGCTAAACTATCTGACACAGAAGAATATGGAACAAATACATAATCTGCATTTATTTTAGTGCTCGAAAATATATAATCTCTCTCGCCTTCCTTTAGAGAAGCTCCTAAACCAGCAGAAACAAGATTCGTATAAGTTTGTCTTTCTAAATTTCTTTTAATTTCTTTTTCCGTAGCAAGCCAATTTGCCCAAATTTGTTTATCTCCTACTTCAGCTTCATCTTTCAAATTTGAAATATATTCTTTCAATTTTTCTTCATCAAATAAATTTGCCTCATTTTTAAACAAGGGTGAATTTTGAATTTCAGGTAAAGCAATCAATGAGTTCCAGATATCCTTTTCACCAATTACAATGCCTGCAGCTTTCAATTGTGATTCAAATATTTTTTCTCCTAACGTAGTACTCCATACTGCATTTACTGCTTGCATTTGAGATGCACGACCTCCCGATTGAGTTTTATAATTCTCTACTTCAAGTGCAAATGCCTCCCTATCTATTTCTTCACCATTTATTTGACCAATAGAATTAACTTTGTTAGAACTAAAAAAGCTTTGAATAGAACTTGGATCTAAAACAAATGCAAAAAGCGCCAAACCCACAATAAGAATAAGGAACATTGAACGATCTCTAATTTTTGATAAAATTGCCATTATGTTATTTTGTTTATTACAGTTTGCGAAAATACAATTAAGTATTTAATTATAAAAGTGAAATGAGTAGAAATAACGTACTGAATTGCCGTTATATTACAAATTTAATTATTAATCTTTTTCTCTCATAATTTTTACATAAACTTCCATTATTTTTGAAGTATCTACCTTCAACATTTTAAAGTGAAGATTGTTAATTTCTATTATTTCTCCCTCAATTGGAATATCCTCGTTATGGTAAACTATATAGCCCCCAAGAGTCTCATATGCTTCATTCTCTAACAAACCCAAATCATAGGTTTCGTTTAAATAATCTACTTCTAATCTTGCCGATAATTCAAATTCAAAATCATTTATTTGGTTTTCCAATAATTCAACAGTATCATGCTCGTCAATTATTTCTCCAAAAAGTTCTTCAACAATATCTTCTACCGTTAAAATACCAGAAGTACCCCCAAATTCATCTAATACTATAGCGATACTTTTTTTCTTTTTAGTTAATAAATTAAGTACATTATTAATAAGCATGCTTTCTGGAACAAATTCTATTGGAAGGGTAATTTCATGAATATTGGATGGATTTTTAAATAATTCAAAAGCTAATACATATCCTAAGATATCATCAAGATTATTTTGACAAACTAAAATTTTGGAATAACCAGTTTTAATAAATAATCCTTTTAAATTTTCAATGTTTTCGTTAATATCAACTGCTACTATCTCTGTACGGGGAATCATTATTTCACGCGCTTTTACAGAATCAAATTCCAATGCATTTTGAAAAATTTGAATTTCAGAATCAACTTCATCAACATCCTTTGCGTTTTCTAATTGTGCCGTTATATAATGACCCAATTCTGCCTTACTGAATTCCATTTTTTCAATTAAATTTGAAGATTTAAAAATATATTTCAATAAGAAATTTGAAATTGACGAAATGAAGTGAGAAATGAAGTAAAAAATTATATAAAAAAAATATGCTATTGGGGACAATAATAAAAGCATTTCATTAGCGTAAATCCTAAATATTGTTTTTGGAATAAACTCTGCTAAAATCAAAATAAAAATTGTTGAAATTAGGGTTTGTACTAATAAAACAGAAAATTCATTTAAATGAAGAAATTCGAAGGAACTTGTGAGTAATTTTCCCATAGAAAAACTATAAATTACTAACACAATATTATTACCAACCAACATGGTAGTAATATATTTAGAAGGATTTGCAGTTAATCTTTTTAAAAGGTTGGCAATTATTCCTTCTTCCTTTTTATGTAGTTCTATTTGAAATTTATTTGCTGAAACAAAAGCAATTTCCATTCCTGAAAAGAAGGCAGATAATAGAATTGAAAATATAATTATAACAATATGAAATTCCATTTATTATTTGTTTCCGTTTTCCGATTTTTTCCTAAAACGTCTTCTAAAAAAATACATAAAAGTAGCTACACACGCAAAAATAAGTTGCATATAGGCCTTTTTCCTATCAACATTCCAATTTACAAAAGTTTCAACTAAAAACACAACGGCTATAAGTAAATAACCATATTCAAATATTTTTCCTAATTTTTTCATTGTTTAATCTTTAATATTAATAACACCTGTTTGATTTTTAACCCACCACGATTTTAAATCTTCAGTGGCTTCAAATCCAGTTCCGTAAATTGTGTCTTGAGGTGTAAAAAAGGTAAATTTCTTTTCGGTAAAAAAATAATGAGTTTTTTGATCCCAAAAAATTTGTTCGGTAATTAATTTATGATTTTGAGCATAGCTAATAACAACAACATTTTTATTTATTTCTGAAACCAAAGTTTTCGAATAACTTTTAGCATATTCTCCTTCAATAGTAACTGAATCGCCATTTTTCTCAATGGTAGAAATTTTGAGACCTTTTGGAAATTCGGTATAAGGATGTTCCTCTCTATTGTTAAAATCTAACATTATTGGGGCTTTCATTTTAATATTAATCCTTCCAGAATCTGTATGTTTCAAAAAAATATTATTTGCCTCACCAATAGGTAGATTTTTATCTGCTAAAAAATCCCGTACTTCTTTTGGATCATTTGTACATGAAAAAAACATTGCTGTTGAGTAAACAACAGCAATGAATTTTATAAGTATTACAATTGATTTTGTCATTCAACAAATATATCAATTATCTATCAATAATTTTTAATTAAGGTACTCTTACTGTTTCATTAATCCAACAGTTAATTCTAAATGAACTTCCTGATTGAACTCCAGCAACAAATAAATCCTTTTTAGAAGGTGCATTGTCTGAATAGTTCGCAATATATTTATTTGCTAAACTAGAAACACTAGGATCTACTGATTTCGCTTTGTAAGCCATATTAAGTGCCGCCACATAAACCATTCTTTTAGAAATTACATCATTACCACAAGCATTTGCGCTTGAGGCATACAAACCAGCAATTAACAGATAAGCTCTTCCCATTGTTGGCACATCATCTAACGCTTTGAAAGCATAACTTCTAGCTTCCGGTTTTCTACCTTGTTTACTTAAAATTTGTGCAATTCTTAATAAATAATTAGCTCTTTTATATTTATTTGATTCTTGATCAACCGCTTTTTTAAAGTATTCCATTGCTTTATTAGTTTCCCCTTTGCTCATTAAAATACCAGCATAAAATACTGATGCTTCCGATGATGGATCAGCCTTTACATAGGCCTCAACCAAGGTTGCATAAAATGGATCTGAAGTACAATCTTTATTATACATTCTAGACACAGCTCTTCTTAACCATTGCGCATCTGTTTTCTTTTCGTCAAAGTATTTTTTGTTGAAAGGAATTAATCTATCGCAAGTAGATATTTCAGACAATTTTGAATCTAAGCCCTCTTCTACTAACTCTAAGTTAGAAATAATTTGTTGATAAATATCTTTATTATTAAGATCTTTAGCTGTTACTTGAGTAGAATCTTTTGCATTAACTTCTTCTATTTTAAGTGTATACTCAGCTCTTTTAGCTTCAACACCTTCTCCAACTTCATCATACGTATCAAAAACACGTTGGGTATCTGTATCTTTATATTTGTTCAATATCATATCAAAATATAAATAGATGTTTTTTGCAGACATGTCAGTAGCATCAGCCTTAAAAGCTTTTTCTAGCAAAGCAAAAACCTCATCTTCTGGCGCTCCTTGTGCAGATTTGAATGATGCGTATTCACTATAAACATATCCTAAATCTTGTGGATAATGTTTCAAACGTTGTTCAAAAACACGGTTTACTAATTTAGCAGCATTTGCTTTTTCAGCAGCTGAAGCCTTATCATACTTTTCAAAGGCAATATTGATACCAAATTTATATATATTTATAGTTAACGTTGGGCAATTATCCATACACCACATCCAGTTTTCATATGCATCATCGTACTTATTGGCTTTATAATCTCCTTTAAATAAATTGTATTTAATATTACATTCTTCCTCTGTTTGGGAAAAACCAAGCTGAGTAGCAAATACAAACACAAACAAAACCAAAATTATTCTCATTTTTTTCATTGTAAAACTCTTTATAATTAAAATATTTCTAATTTTTTAAACCATTTATCATTTAACGAAAGTCCTAATTTAAAATTGAAGTAATTCTCTTGCACCAATCCTTTTGTTGCTTCACCCCTTTTTCCTAATTCGAAACCAACATTAATATTTGATAATTGTTTTCCTATTGGTAACCCTACTCCAAAAGATATGCCAAAATCATTAATTGCCGTAAAATCTGTTCTATTTCCACTCGCATCAACCAACAAACCTGTTTGTTCAAATTTCATTCCTGCCCTATAAGTAACTCTTTCCCAGTAATTTGTAATAGAATTAAATTTAGGAGTATAATAGCCTCCAAAAGAAATTTTATTGTAATCATCATAAGATATTTTTGAATAACTATTAAAAATATCCCCATCTATTTGAAGTGCTTTTTGATAACTATAATCAATTCCTGCAAACCATTTATTTTCTTTACCGATACCCAATCCTAAAGAAGATTTTAAAGGAGAAGTTAAAATTCCAGAACTTTTGGTATTTAAAATTGTATCACGAGGAGACTCAAAAGATTCAAGAGATACAGAATATAGATATTCATTACCCTTCAGTTCTAACTCATTTTGCAATTCGAAATTACCGCCCAAATATAAATTAATTTTATTATTTAACAATGCCTTGTATTGAAAACCAACATTTAGGTCAAAACCTGTTAAATTTGCTGTTGTCTGGTATTTTGTAGCCAATGAAGCACCTTCTTGCTGGTTAATAATATTATTTTCAATTTTCCCAAATATGTAACCACCTTGAATACCTATATTAAAGTTTTTAAACAACTGATAGCCTGCTCCAAAAAAAACTTTGTTCGACCCACCTTCTCCACTATATAAAGTAGCATCGATAGGATCATTATTAGTATCAATACCCTTTGTGACTAATGAATAACCAACTATTGAATTAGGTGATAAACCAAAGGTTAAACCTCCTTTTTCACCTAATGGAATACCCATTGCCAAATAAGATAAAAAAGTAGCAGAACCTCTCTGAGAATCAGTTTCATCTTTTGCCCAAATATTTTTATTTTCAAGTGCTAAAGAATAAGTTGTAAAATCTAGGTTTGCATTTGCTGCTGGATTTGAAAAGTTCAACTGGTACTCACTAAAATAAGAAGCACCAATCCCTCCCATACTCATTTGCTCAACACTTGTCATGTTATTTCTATCTCCAATTCCAAAAAAAGAGTAGGCAGATGTATTATTTTTTTGTGAAAAACCTACAATTGTAGTAAATAACGTAATTCCGAGTATTACTTTTTTAATCATTTATTTTAAATTATGTATCAATATATTATTTAAGCCTTCTAATAAAAAATTAGGATTGGCAAATATGCCATTTTTTAATCTATTAGCCAAGAAATTAACATCTCCGCCTGTTAAAACTACTGTTAATTCTTTATTTTTTTCTTTGTATAGATTTATAAAACCATCGATTTCATTCAATATACCACCAACCACTCCAATATGAATACTTTCATTTGTCGAGTTACCTATTAAAAGATCAACTTCTTTATACGACAACTGTGGCAACTTTTTAGTAAAATAATTTAAGGAATTATACCTCATTTTTAATCCTGGAGAAATTGCACCTCCAAAATAAATTCCATTTTTACTTAAAAAATCATAAGTAATACAAGTTCCTGCATCAATTATTAATACATTTTTTTTAGGAAATTTTGCAATGGCAGCTGAAACCAATGCAATTCTATCAACTCCTAATGTTTTAGGTGTAGAATAATCGTTTTTAAATGGAACTTTTGTTGAATAGTCTAACTCAATTAAGGTTATACGTTCTTGTATTTTTAAAAAATCGTTATTATTTATGAAAGCAACCGAAGAAATTATACCATATTTAATGTTAAATTTTTCTATTGTTTCAAAAACTATAGAAAGAAAATTTTCATTTATAATGCTTTCAGTATGAATTATTTCACTTTGCTTAAAAACAGCAATTTTAATTCTAGTATTACCAACATCAATAATTAAGTTCATTCTAATTTGTAAAAGAGTTCAAAAATACAACAGATTTTTCAAAATAGTTTTGATATGTATAAAAAATAAATTTATATTTGCAACCGCTAAGGCAATGGTACCTTAGCTCAGATGGTAGAGCAATGGACTGAAAATCCATGTGTCCCTGGTTCGATTCCTGGAGGTACCACAAAAACCCTTGTTAATCTATTGATTTTCAAGGGTTTTTACTTTTTAAGAAGTCTCTAATTATTCTTCATTCTCTCACCTCAGCACTTCGTTATAATTTATTTTTTAAAATTTTCGTAAAACGTTGTATCTTCGACTTTGATGATAAACCGTATAGTTAATTTTTGTAAAAAACAATTATTTCATTTTTAAGAGCTTATTGACTTCTATGAATAAACTAATAAATATTATTTTGATTGTCCGCAATTACCCATAATTAATAAAAAAGCGTTATATTTGATAAAAAAAACGATGAATTTATTCAGTTTTACAGCAAATTTTGGGAGCGAGGAATCTTGTAGGCTTCATTTTAAAGAAGAAAGAGACAA
>NZ_JAUYUD010000125.1 GCF_030692605.1 Lutibacter sp. | reverse complement strand
ATTTCACATAATAGATATTTAGAAAAAATGGAAGATAGATTAACGAAATTCAATGAATTAATGAATACATTCAAGTCTGAAAACCAATTAGGGAAAAATCTATCCAATTTAATTGTAAATATTTAATAGACTTTATATAATTTTATGAAAAACAAAATTCAGTTAATTACATATGTAGATAGATTAGGTTGTAAAAACCTATCAGATTTAAAATCATTATTTCAAAATGAATTTAAAGGATTGTTTGGGGGACTTCATATTTTGCCATTTTTTTATCCAATAGATGGAGAAGATGCTGGGTTTGATCCCATAGATCATCAATTAATTGATCCAAGATTAGGAAACTGGGACGATTTAAAATTGTTGAGTGATGAGGTTGATATTATGGCCGATTTAATTGTAAATCACGTTTCGGCAAAATCAACTGCGTTTCAAGATTATCTTCAAAAAGGGAAAAATTCTGAATACGCTTCCTTATTTTTAAGTTACGAAACCGTGTTTCCAAATGGAGCATCAGAAGCAGATTTACTAAATGTTTACAGACCACGACCAAGTTTTCCGTTTACTACTTTTAAACTAAACGATGGTTCTAGCAAACTTATTTGGACAACATTTACCAGCAATCAAATAGACATTGATGTAAATAGTAAACTGGGCACAAAATATTTAGAAAGTATTTTGAATACGTTTCAAAAAGCAGGAATTACAATGATTCGCTTAGATGCAGCAGGTTATGCCATAAAAAAACAAGGAACATCGTGTTTTATGATTGATGAAACGTTTGAATTTATTTCAAAATTAAGCAATCAGGCAAAAGCAAAAGGTATTGATGTTTTGGTTGAAATCCATTCCTATTACCAAACTCAAATAGAAATCGCAAAAAGAGTAGATTACGTATACGATTTTGCGCTTCCAGTGTTGGTTTTAGATACATTATTTAACAAAAACACTTCCAGTTTAAAAAAATGGTTAGCTGTTAGTCCGCGAAATGCAATTACGGTTTTAGATACGCATGATGGAATAGGTATAGTTGACGTAGGTTCAGAAAACGGAAAACCAGGATTAATTGACGACGCTATTTTAAATGAAATTGTAAATAAAATTCATAACAATAGTAAAAAAGAAAGTCTAAAAGCAACAGGAGCTGCGGCCTCTAACTTAGATTTATATCAGGTTAATTGCACCTATTTTGATGCTTTAGGGAAAGACGAAAAAGCATATTTTATGGCTAGAGCAATTCAGTTTTTTGTTCCTGGCGTTCCACAAGTTTATTATGTTGGTTTGTTTGCAGGAGAAAATGATATGGATTTACTAGAGAAAAATAAAGTTGGAAGAGATATTAATAGGCACTATTATACGAAAAATGAAATCAATTCAAATTTAGAAAAACCTATTGTTAAAAAGTTATTTGAATTAATGTTGTTAAGAAATAATCACCCAGCTTTTAATGGTGAATTTAAGTTAATTGAAATATCTGACAATATTTTAAATATTGAATGGACCTTGAATAATGAATGGGCAGAACTCTTTATCGATTTAGAAAAAATGAACATGGAGATTAAATTTTCAGCGTTCAATAATAAAACCAAATTAATAATAGATTAAAACATACAATAAAATTATAAAGAATGACACATATAGAAACAAATCAAGCAGCGTACAATCAGAAAAACATAAAATGGCTTACATATCTTATGTTTATGATGTTTGCCATGACAACCGATGCGGTAGGAGTTATTATTCCTGAAGTAATGAAAACGTTTAATTTATCAATGACAGCGGCTGGACTTTTGCATTATGGGCCTATGACTGCTATTGCCTTGGCTGGTATTTTTCTTGGATTTCTTGCAGACAAAATTGGGCGTAAAAAAACCATAATTATAGGTTTAGCCTTGTTTGCTATTAATTCTTATTTATTTTTATTAGGGAATACATTTGGATTTTTTCTTGTGTTGTTAATAATTTCTGGTGCTGCCATTGGTGTTTTCAAAACAGGGGCATTGGCTCTTATTGGCGATATGTCAAAATCAACCAAAGAACATACTTCAACAATGAATGTTGTTGAAGGATTTTTTGGAGTGGGAGCTATTATTGGACCTTTTTTGGTAAGTTATTTTTTAACTAAAAATGTGGACTGGAAATGGCTCTATGTAGTTGCAGCAACTTTGTGTGTGATTTTAATAATTATTGCTTTTTTTGCAAAATATCCCGAAACTAAAAAATCTACTGAAGAACCAATAAATATTGGTCGAACGTTAAAAATGGTTAAAGATAAATATGCCTTTGGATTTTCGATGGCAGCCTTTTTATATGTTGCTGTGGAGGCAGCAATTTATGTTTGGATGCCCACTTTAATTGCTGATTATGATGGTAGTTTGATGTTTATTGCAATTTATGCATTACCAATATTTTTTGTATTGCGTGCTGGAGGAAGATTTTTAGGCGCTTGGATGATGGATCATTTTGATTGGACAGTTGTGTTAACAATATCAAGTTTTCTTATTTTATTATGTTATGTTTTTAGTTTTGTAAATGAATCCGCAACAGTAGTTTTATTGCCGTTGTCTGGCTTATTTATGTCAGTCATTTATCCAACCATAAATTCAAAAGGTATAAGCTGTTTTCCAAAATCGAGTCACGGTTCTGTTGCTGGAATAATCTTGTTTTTTACAGCTGCAGGAGCAGCCATAGGTCCTTTGTCTATGGGTGTTGTAAGTGATATATTTGGTTCAAATGCAATATATGGTTTTATGCTTGCAACCGTTTTAGCAGCATTATTATTTGTTGGTTTTTTATTAAATATGATATTTAAACCTACACTAAAAAGACTTGAGTTAATAAACAAAAGTGAATATTAATGACGAATAAAAAATTTAATATTGTTGGTATTGGTGAGTTACTTTGGGACATGTTACCCGATGGTAAAGAATTAGGTGGAGCACCTGCAAATTTCAGCTATCATTGTAATTATTTTGGAGCAAATTCCATTATTATTAGCGCCTTGGGGAATGATGAACATGGAGAGGAAATTAGTTCAATTTTAAAAGAGAAAAAGTTAAATTATTCTATAAATTATGTAGAAAAACCAACTGGTTTTGTTTCGGTAAAATTAGCTAATGGAATTCCGTCCTATCATATACACGAAAATGTTGCTTGGGATTTTATCGAACTTAAAAATGATGGAATTGAAGCGTTAAAAATAGCAGATGCCATTTGTTTTGGTTCGCTTTCCCAACGTTCTAAAACTTCGTATAAGGCAATTCATAATGCATTAAGTACAGTTCCAGAAGCGGCTTTAAAAGTTTTTGACATTAATTTAAGGCAGTCCTATTTCAATAAAAAATTAATTGAAGATTCGTTAAAATATGCCAATGTTTTAAAGTTGAATGATGAAGAACTGATTGTTTTAAGAAAAATGTTTGACTTGAAAAATACTGAAGATGAAGCTTGTATGCAATTGTTAAATCAGTTTAATTTAAAACTTGTTGCATTAACAAATGGCTCAAAAGGAAGCATTTTATATACTAAAAATGAAATTTCACAACTCTCGGTTCCAAAAGTAAAAGTTATTGATACCATTGGCGCAGGAGATTCCTTTACTGCCGCAATGATAATGGGGATGCTTAGTGAAAAACCGCTTAAGCAAACTCATTTAGCCGCAACAGAACATGCGTCAAAGGTGTGTATGTATAAAGGAGGAACTCCAATTTTATAGTATTTTTTCAGGTTAGTTGATTATCAATTATAGTGAAATTAAATTTTATTTTTTTTTAATTAGCGTCTTATCAAGTGGTAAAAGTTTTTATACCTAATTTTTTTTATTCAAACAACATTTGGAAAGGTAAATGGAAGAGCTTTTGAAGGTTCAGCCCTATATATGGAACATCCCTTGGCTGAAAAAGTGAAATAAGTTGGTGTGGGAAAAATTCATTAGTACTTCAAATAATTTAAGTTTCACTCTAATTTAGCAACACTAAACATATCAAAAATTGAATGGGAAGAAGTAATCGAAATATTATTTAAAAAATATGTTATAAAAAGAATAAGACTTACAAGTTTGATTATGAATATGCAATTTTAAAACCTAGTTAAAAACAATGTATTTGCGCTATTTAAGTTTCTTTATTTACATCTAAATAGAGTAAATTTGTTGTATTCTAAAAAATAAACTGAAAGTTATGAGCACAAGCAATAAGAAAAGCGATGCTTTAATGTATCACCAATACCCTACACCAGGAAAAATAAAAGTAGTACCAACCAAAAAGCATTCAACTCAACGTGATTTATCGTTGGCATATTCACCAGGAGTTGCTGAACCTTGTTTAGCAATTGAAAAAAATCCAGATGACGCCTATAAATATACTTCAAAAGGTAATTTAGTAGCAGTTATATCTAATGGAACAGCCGTTTTAGGCCTAGGAGATATTGGAGCTTTGGCAAGTAAACCTGTTATGGAAGGAAAAGGACTTTTGTTTAAAATATTTGCAGATATAGACGTTTTTGATATTGAAGTTGACACAAAAGATGTTGAAAAATTTATTGAAACTGTAAAAAATATAGCACCTACTTTTGGAGGTATTAATTTAGAAGATATTAAAGCGCCTGAAGCATTTGAAATAGAAAGAAGGTTAAAAGCTGAATTAGATATTCCAGTAATGCATGATGATCAACATGGTACTGCAATTATTTCAGCGGCAGCATTAAAAAATGCAATTGAAATAACAGGAAAAGATATTTCTAAAGTTAAGATTGTTGTTAATGGAGCTGGAGCTGCTGCAATTTCTTGCTCACTTTTATACCTACGATTAGGGGCTAAAAAAGAAAATTTAGTCATGTGCGATAGCAAAGGGGTGATTCGAAAAGACGCTCCAAATTTAAACGAACAAAAAGCTGAATTTGCTACAAGTAGAGATATATATGCATTGGAGGAAGCAATGATTGATGCAGATGTTTTTATAGGTCTGTCAATTGGTGATGTTGTAACGCCAGAAATGTTATTAACTATGGCCAAAGATCCTATAGTTTTTGCAATGGCAAATCCAACACCAGAAATTGATTATAATTTGGCTGTAAAAACGCGTAAAGATATTATAATGGCGACAGGACGGTCTGATCATCCTAACCAAGTAAATAATGTTTTAGGTTTTCCTTTTATCTTTAGAGGAGCTTTAGATGTAAGAGCAACTGCAATAAATGAAGAAATGAAAATGGCTGCCGTACATGCATTAGCAAATTTAGCTAAAGAAACGGTGCCAGAAAAAGTAAATATTACTTATGGAGAAACAAATATTCAATTTGGTAAAGAATATATTATTCCTAAACCTTTTGATCATAGGTTAATAACGGAAGTACCACCAGCGGTTGCAAAAGCAGCCATGGAATCTGGAGTAGCAAGAGTACCAATTACTGATTGGGATGCTTATAAGGAATCACTAGCGGAAAGACTAGGTACTGGAAGTAAGTTAATGAGAATGCTTTCAGCAAAAGCTAAATCTAATCCAAAAACCATCATTTTTGCAGAAGCAGATCACTTAAATGTACTAAAAGCTGCTCAAATAGTTTTTGAAGAAGGAATTGGGATACCAATTCTATTAGGTAAAAAAGATGTTATTAAAGAGTTAATGAAAGAGATTAATTTTGAAGCAGATTTATTAATTTCTGACCCAAAATCAAAAAAAGAAAAAGAAAGAAGAGATAGGTTTGCTAGAATTTATTGGGAAAAAAGACAGCGTAACGGGATTACTCTTGTTGATGCTCAATTAATGATGAAGGAAGTTAATTACTTTGCTGCCATGATGGTAAATGAAGGTGAAGCAGATTCTTTAGTTACTGGCTATTCTCGCAGTTACCCAACAGCTGTAAAACCAATGATTGAGTTAATTGGTAAGCAAGATGGCGTTCCCAGAATTGCAGCAATGAATATTATGATAACTGAAAAAGGACCTATATTTTTAGCAGATACAGCAATAAATATCAATCCTTCTGCAGATGAGTTAGCCAATATTTGTTATATGACTAGCATAGGGATGAAAATGTTTGGTTTTGAAGCAAATATTGCAATGCTTTCTTATTCTAATTTTGGGTCAACCAAATCTATAACAACTAAAAAAGTAAAAGAAGCAGTAGAGTTATTACATGCAAAATATCCAGATTTATGCGTTGATGGTGATTTACAAGCCGACTTTGCTCTAAACCCTATATTATTAAAAGAGAAGTTTCCATTTTCTAAATTAGTTGGTAAAAAAGTAAATGGTTTGGTTTTTCCTAATTTAGAGTCAGCGAACATAGGTTATAAACTAATGAAAGAATTTTATCAAAGCGTAACGATAGGTCCAATAATTATGGGACTTAAGAAACCTGTTCATATTATTCAGTTAGGAGCAAGTGTTGATGAAATTGTAAATATTGCAACAGTTACAATTGTTCACGCCCAAGAAATTGAGAAGAATAACTAATATTTTACTACATTTGATTTTCGATCCAAAAAGTAAAATATGATAACTCATTTAAGAGGTAAATTAGTAGAAACTAACCCTACTTATCTAGTAATAGAGACAAGCGGGGTTGGTTATTTATTACATATTTCGTTAAATACTTATACACAATTACCTCAAAATGAAAATGCGTTTTTATATACATATTTATACATAAAAGAAGATTCTCATACATTGTTTGGTTTTATAACTAAAATTGAACGCGAAATTTTTAGATTGTTAATTTCAGTATCTGGTGTTGGACCAAGTATAGCACGTATGATGTTATCTTCAATGACTACAGATGAAATACAACATGCAATTGCTTCAGGTAATGTTGGAGTAATTCAATCGGTTAAAGGAATTGGTGTAAAAACGGCACAAAGAGTTATTATAGATTTAAGAGATAAAATTACCAAAACGTATGCAATTGATGAGCTTTCTGGAAATGAAAGCAATACAACTAAAAATGAAGCGTTATCAGCATTAGAGGTTTTAGGTTTTAACAAAAAACAATCAGAAAAAGTTTTAGATAAAATTTTATTGGATGACATTAACGCAAGTGTTGAAACTCTCATAAAAAAAGCGCTTAAAAATTTATAAGGTTTGAATAGATTTAAAATTAGTTATAAAACTACTTGTTTATTATTGATTTTTCTAATCGTTAGTTCTGTGTTGTGGTCTCAAAATTTACCACTTCCTCAGACTATGGATTCTTCTATTGTAATCTCAAAAACGGATACATTAAAATATCCTTTTAAAGCAGAAAAATTAGGTAGCCTTTATTTAGCCGATCCATCCCAAACCGAAGTAATTTTTGATTCTGATATAGGTAGGTATGTAATTATTGAAAAAATTGGTAATCAAATTATAAGGAGGCCTATATATATGACGCTAGAAGAGTACAAAAAGTACAAACTTCAAAAAGATATGGCGGAGTATTATAAAGGAAAAATTAGCGCCACTAACAGTAAAAAAATAGGGAGTGCAGAGGCACAAAAAAATTTATTACCAACGTATTATGTAAATTCCGATTTTTTTCAATCTGTTTTTGGAGGAAACACTATTGAAGTTAATCCACAAGGATCTGTTTTGGTTAAAATGGGAATGTTGTATCAGAAAGTGGATAATCCTCAATTATCAGAGCGAAATAGAAGTAGTTTTACCTTCGATTTTAATCAAGAAATTAGTGCTAGTATAATGGCAAAAGTTGGGAGTCGATTAAAAGTGGGAGCCCAATATGATACTCAATCTACATTCAATTTTCAAAATCAGATAAAATTAGAATATACTCCAACTGAAGATGATATTCTTCAAAAAGTTGAAGTTGGGAATGTAAGTATGCCCGTAAAAAATTCTTTGATTGTTGGAGCTCAGAGCCTTTTTGGAGTTAAAACACAATTAAAATTTGGTAAAACATCAGTTACCGGAGTTTTTGCCGAACAAAAATCTCAAACACGTTCTGTTGCTGCTCAAGGTGGTTCAACCATACAAGAATTTGAATTGCAAGCGACCGATTATGATGAAAATCGTCATTTTTTTATCTCACAATATTTTAGAGATCGATATAATTTAGCGCTTAAAGATTTCCCTCTAATAAATAGTCCAGTAAATATAACCAAAGTTGAAGTTTGGGTTACCAACAGAAATGCGACAACAATTGATATTAGAAATATTGTTGCTGTTGCAGATATAGGTGAAAGTGACCCTACCAATATTGGACCAGCAAATGTTATTCCAACTCCAGGAATTATTTATCCTTCAAATAAGGCTAACAACATTTCAACAGTATTAACAACCACCAATGCACTAAGAAATATTGCAACGGTAGGTGATGGTTTGGCTCCTTTTTCAATGCAGCAAGGTAGAGATTATTCGGTGTTAGAAAATGCAATAAAATTAAGAGCCGATGAATTTAAAGTACACCCACAATTAGGTTTTATTTCTTTAAATCGAAGATTGGCAGATTCTGATGTGTTAGCAGTTTCATTTGAATATACAGTGAGTGGAAGCTCTGAAGTTTATAAAGTTGGAGAGTTTACAACCGACGGTATTGTTGCTCCTGCGAACATTGTTGTTAAATTATTGCGAAGTGAAATTATTAGCACGCAAATTCCGATGTGGGATTTAATGATGAAAAATGTGTACTCGCTTCAAACTTACAGAATGCAACCAGAAGGATTTAGATTGGAATTATTGTATGCCGATGATGCAACTGGAGTGCCAATTAATATGTTACAAAATGCAAAAACTGCTGGTATTGCAGATAGAACCTTGTTAAATTTAATGGATATAGATAGGTTAGATCAAAGTCAGTTTAGTGTGCCTGAAGGTGATGGATATTTCGATTATGTAGAAGGTGCTACCGTAAATTCTGATAAAGGATTTATAATTTTCCCAACCGTAGAGCCATTTGGAGAAAATTTACAACAAAAACTTACGAATACTGCTGATGCGATATATGTATTTAATGAATTATATGATATAACTCAATCTGAAGCTCGTAATAATTTTCAGCAAAAAGATAAATATTTAATCAAAGGATATCATAAATCTGAAAGTGCGAATGGAATACCTTTGGGGGCATTTAATGTGCCTCAAGGTTCGGTTAGAGTAACTACAGGCGGAAGAGAATTAGTTGAAGGAATTGATTATGTGGTAGATTATCAAATGGGAAGAGTTCAAATTATCAATCCTAGTTTAGAAGCCTCTAATGCCCCAATTCAAGTTTCAGTAGAAAATAATGCGGCTTTTAATTTACAAACAAAACGATTTTTAGGAGTAGATATTGAACATAAATTTTCAGATAATTTTATAGCTGGAGCCACGTTTTTAAATTTAAATGAAAAACCAATTACTCAAAAGGCCATTTTTGGACAAGAGCCAATTAATAATACTATTTTTGGATTAAATGCAAGTTATGGCACGGAGGTTCCAGCCTTTACAAAATGGGTGAATAAATTACCAAATATTGATACCGATGTTGTTTCTAATTTTTCAATTAGAGGTGATTTCGCATATTTAGCTCCTGGATCTCCAAAAAGAATTGAACAAGGAGGTGAGGCTACTTCGTATGTAGATGATTTTGAAGGGTCTCAAATTCCACTTGAAATTAAAACGATACAACAATGGCATATGTCAAGCACGCCACAATATCAATCACAATTTAATTTTGGAGGAAATGCCTCTGATTTAAGTTATGGTTACAAAAGAGCAAAATTAGCTTGGTACATAATTGACCCACTTTTTTATGGAGGTTCATCTTTAAAACCAGATAACATTAGTAATGTTGATTTATCTCGAGCTGAAGTTAGAAGAATTCGATATGAAGAATTATTTCCGGAACAAGATTTAGATTTAACGCAGTCTACTATAGTTAGAACACTAGATTTAGCATACTTCCCAAACGAAAGAGGAAGTTATAATTACGACACCAATAATGTTGGAGGTAATGGTTTGTTTACCAATCCTGAAGACCGTTGGGCAGGTATTACCAGAGCTTTAACAACAACCAATTTTGAACAATCAAACGTTGAGTATATTCAGTTTTGGTTAATGGATCCATACGATCACTATTCTATTACTAATGCAGAAGGGTTACCAACGGGTATTAATCCAAATGATCCTGCAAATCAAGTTGGAGATTTGTATTTTGATTTAGGTAATATATCGGAAGATGTATTAAAAGATGGTAGAAAAATGTATGAAAATGGATTGCCTGCAACTGCCTTATCCAACACCAATACAGCACCAACCATTTGGGGTAAAATACCTACAAACCAATCGTTGTTATATGCTTTTAGCGATAAAGATAATGAGCGTAAAAATCAAGATATTGGTTTAGATGGGTTAAATGATGAAGAGGAAACTCAATTATTTGGAAGCACCTTTGGGCCAGATCCAGCTCATGATAACTATAAATATTTTAGAAGTTCAGAATACGATGCTAATAATTCATCCATAATTTCTCGATATAAAAGATTTAATAACACACAAGGAAATTCACCTACTAATAATCTTTCAACAGAAAGCTATCCAACATCTGCTACAACCTTCCCAGACACCGAAGATATTGATAAAGATCAAACAATGAATTCTGTTGAAAGCTATTATCAGTACAAAGTGTCTTTAAATAAAAACGATTTAATTGTTGGACAAAATCATATTGTTGATGAAAAAACAGTTCAGGTTAAATTAGATGATGGAAGTACCAAACAATTCCGATGGTTACAATTTAGAATTCAAGTTAGTAGTCCAGATGAGGTTGTAAATAATATTACAGGGTTTAATTCTATACGATTTATGCGTTTGTTTTTAACCAAATTTAAAATGCCGGTAGTTCTTCGATTTGGAGAATTGCAATTGGTTAGAGGAGATTGGAGACGGTATACTAAAACATTAGAGGAAAATATAACTCCTCCTCAAAACTTAACAAATATTGAATTACAAAATTTTGAAGTTGGAGTTGTTAATATTCAGGAAAATGAAGATAGAAATCCAATTCCTTATATATTACCTCCAGGAATTGAACGCGAAATATTACGAGGAAGTACAACCTTACAGAAACAAAACGAGCAATCATTATCGTTA
This sequence comes from Lutibacter sp., assembly GCF_030692605.1. Lineage (GTDB taxonomy): Bacteria > Bacteroidota > Bacteroidia > Flavobacteriales > Flavobacteriaceae > Lutibacter. The sequence goes on along the minus strand of NZ_JAUYUD010000125.1, from coordinate 27,044 downwards.
AAAGTAACTGATCTTGAGCCAAAAGAAACAAGAGCAATTTTTAAAAATGTTCGAGTAGATTTAAGAATGTATAAAAAGTTAAAATTATTTATTCACGCTGAAGGAATTCAATCAAAACCTCAAGTTCAAGATAATGAAATGAAAGTTATTGTACGAATTGGAAGCGATTTAGATGATAATTATTACCAGTTAGAAAAAATGATAGTAATTTCTGATTACAGCGCTAGATCTCCGCTTGAAATTTGGCCAGAAGAAAATAATTTAAATGTTATTTTAGAACATTTAGGAAAGCTAAAATTATTGCGTTTTGAAGAAGGTATTGCTCCTAATATTTTATATCCAGCGGAAGGAGTTTTGTCTCCTATACCTAATATTGAGGGCTATGAAATTAGAGTAAAAGGAAATCCGAACTTGGCCAATATTAAAACTATAATGTTAGGTGTAAAAAACACCACTACTACCAACCAAAGTGCAGAGATTTGGTTTAATGAAATGCGTGTTGCTGAATTTGATAATGAAGGTGGTTGGGCTGCCGTGGTAAGTGCCGATGCTAATTTTGCAGATTTCGCCAATGTTGCCGTTACTGGCAGAAAGGAAACACAGGGTTTTGGTGGCATAGAGCAGCGTGTAAATGAACGCACACAAGATGATACACAATTGTATGATTTGGTAACAAATGTAAATGTGGGTCAACTATTACCAAAAGATTGGGGAATTAAAATTCCGTTTAATTATAGTATTTCGGAAGAATTTAAAGACCCAAAATACGATCCACAATATCAAGATGTTTTGTTTGACGATGCGAAAGATATTAATCCAAATAGTGATAAAGCAAGGGATTATACAAAAAGAAGAAGTTTTAGTTTTATAAATGTAAGAAAAGATATTAATCCAAACAGTGATGCAAAACAACATTTTTATAGTGTTGAAAACTTGTCAGTTTCTTATGCTTATAATGAAACGTTTCATAAAGATTACAATGTTCAAAATTTTTTAGATCAAAATGTAAGGGCTTCAGCAAATTATAATTATAGTTTTGAACCTCTAAATATTGAACCATTTAAAAATATAGAGGCACTAAGTGGAAAGTTTTTAAAATTAATAAAAGACATTAATTTAAATCCAATTCCATCTCAAGTTTCAATAAATTCAAATATTATTAGAAGGTACAATGAGCAATTATCGAGAAGTTTAATTGAAGGTTTACCACAATTGCCAACGCTAACTCAACGTCATTTTATATTCGATTGGGATTATGGCATTGGTTATAATATAACAAAATCGTTACAATTTAATTTTAGGGCATCCAATAATTACATTTATGATGATTTTGATAGAAATGATGATATTGGCTTGATGGATAATTTCTTTGCTATGGGAAGACCGGACCATTATCACCAAACATTAAACGGAACCTATAAAATTCCAATAGATAAAATACCGTATTTAGATTTTATTAGAGCAAATTATGCTTATAATGCAGATTTTGATTGGCAGGCATCTTCCAGATCATATGTAGCTCAAGTTGGAAATGTAATTCAAAATGCAAATACTCACACCATAGGTTTTGATGTTGATTTCAATAAATTTTATAAAAATATTCGTTTGGAACAACTTTTTCAAAAGAAACAACGTGAAAGTTCCAACCTTACAAACGAGGAACTGCAACCACCTCGAGCAATTGCAAATAAGAGCACTTCTTCAAAAAATATATTAGGTCAAAATATTTATGGTTTATTAACTTCCATTAAGAAAGCACGAATTAACTACTCAGAAAATAATGGTACTTTTTTACCAGGATATGTTCCTGAAATTGGATTTTTAGGTAGAGACAATTTAAATGGGAGCTTGGCTCCAACATTAGGGTTTGTTTTTGGTAGTCAGATTGATATTAGGCAACGCGCAATTGAAAATGGGTGGTTAATTTCTAGAGATGTTTCAGATCCGTATTACAATAAAACATTTAGTCAAACCCATTTTAATAAAACGGACCTCTCCGTTACCGTTGAACCATTTAAAGATTTGGATATTGAATTGAGAGGAAATAAAACCTTCACAAAAAGTGTTTCACAACAAATTGATGTTATAAACGGAGTTTTAATTACAGATTCTCCATCTTCCGAATTTGGAAATTTTAGTATAAGCTACAATATGTTTAAAACTGCTTTTGATAATAGCGATACAAATTTTAATGAATTCAAAAATAATAGAGCGATAATTGCTCAACGATTGGCAGATGAAACAGGACAGCCAATAAGTGGTTTTGGGGTAACAAGTCAGCAAGTGATGCTTCCAGCATTTATTGCAGCCTATTCAGGAAAGGAAGCAAACGGAATTAAATTAAGTGCTTTTAGAGATATTCCAATTCCAGGTTGGGATATAAATTATAAAGGGTTTATGAAGCTAAATTGGTTTAAAAAACATTTTAGAAGCTTTTCAGTATCACATAATTACAACTCGTTATATTCGTTAACTAGTTTTACTAATAATCTGGAATTCAAAGTAAATAGTCCTTATTCAACTTCAGATATTGCAGGTAATTATTTCAACAAAACATTGTTTACCAATGTTAATTTATTGGAAGAATTTTCTCCATTGATAAAAGTGGATGTAAAAATGAAAAATTCTGTATCTTTCGCCGGTCGAATTAATAAAGATAGAGGTTTAACATTGAACTTTAATAACAATACCATTACCCAAATAAAAGGAATTGAATATGTAATTGGGTTAGGGTACAGGATAAAAGATTTACAAATGAGATTTAGATTTGGAGGAGATTTGACCAAATTGAAAGGAGATTTGAATATGCGTGCAGACATTACATTAAGAGATAATGAAACCATAATTAGAGCCATAGATGAAGATAATAATCAAGTAACTGGAGGTCAACGATTGCTTTCAATAAAGTTTGCGGCGGATTATGCCTTGAGTAAAAGTTTAACAGCTTCTTTTTACTTTGATCAAAGTTCTTCTAATTATGCAATTTCTACCACATTTCCAAGGCAGTCTTTTAGCTCCGGATTTAGTGTTAGGTATGTTTTAGGAAATTAATTAAACAATTATATTAAAATGAATATTCCACAAGAATTAAAATACACAAAAGACCACGAATGGATTAGAATTGATGGAGAAAAAGCAACCATAGGTATTACAGAATTTGCTCAAGGAGAATTGGGCGATATTGTATATGTTGATGTTGATACCATTGGAGATGAAGTTTCAAAAGATGATATTTTTGGATCTGTTGAAGCTGTAAAAACAGTTTCTGATTTAATAATGCCCTTGTCGGGAGAGGTTTTAGAATTTAATGAAATATTAGAAAACGAGCCTGAAAAGGTAAATTCAGATCCTTATGGAGAAGGCTGGATGATTAAAATTTCAATAAATGATTTATCAGAAGTAGATGAACTTTTAAACGCTCAAGATTATAAAGCTTTGGTTGGGGCATAAAGGGTTTTTATATCTAGCGCTATTTCTAACAGTTGTTATTATCATTGGAAGTATAATTCCATTAGATAATATTGCTAATATTGAATTTAAGTGGAGCGATAAATTAATACATGTTGTGGCTTATTTTATGCTTACAAGTTTATGGTTTTTGTCGTTTAATTTAAAAATTAATACAAAAAAACTAAGGTTGTTCATTACAACCTTAGTTTTTTCTTTTGGCATAATTATTGAAGTTTTTCAAGGAACACTCACTACATTAAGGCAGTTTGATTTTTTAGATATTGTTGCCAATTTTGTGGGAATAATTCTGGCATTTTTGGCATTTCAATATTTTTACAAAAGAAATTAAGGTCATTCTAAAAAATATGCTTGTATAATATAAGAAAATTATTAAATTAGCAACCTATAAAAATTTTACAGATGCAAGTTAAAAAAAGTTCAAAAGCAAATTTAGAAAACTACAGCAAGTTATTTATGCAATTAGGGTTAGTATTAGCGCTATTGGTAGTTTATTTAGCCATTGAGAAAAAAACCTATGACAGGGTGATAGCTGATCTTGGTCCTGCTAGTTATAATATGCAAGATGATGAGCAGGTTATTGAAATAGAACAAATTAAACCACCTGAGCAACAAGCACCACCACCACCAGCACCAGATGTTATAAAAGTAGTTGAGGACGAAAAACAGGTTGAAGAAACCATTATTGAGTCTACAGAGTCTGATGAAAAGCAAGCAGTGAAGGTTGATAGAATTAAAGATGTAAGAGTTGAAGAAGACGTTATTGAAGATGTTCCTTTTGCAATTATTGAAGATGTTCCAGTTTACCCAGGTTGTAAAGGAAATAAAGATCAATTAAGAGAATGTTTACAAGAAAGTATAACAAAGCACGTAAGTAGAAAGTTTAATTCTGAATTGGCATCTGATTTAGGATTAGCCCCAGGTGTTAAACGTATTATTGTTATGTTTAAAATTGATAAAAATGGAGATATCACAGACATTCAAGCTAGAGCTCCTCATAAGAGATTAGAGGATGAAGCGATTAGAGTAGTATCCTCTTTACCAAAAATGACTCCAGGTAAACAACGGGGACGTGCAGTAGGTGTAAAATACAGTTTACCAATTGCTTTTAAAGTTGAGTAATAGTTAAAAATTATATGTAAAACTGCCTTCTAAAGAGGCAGTTTTTTTTTGAAAAAAAACAAGGTTATTCACCTTTATGGATAAACGATTTATTTTATGATAAATAGTATTAGATTTACTTTAAATTAAAAAAAATGTATTTAAATCAGATTCTTAAAAGAAAGGGTTTTGTTAAAATAAAACTTAAAAGAATTGAAACCAATCATTTTGTATTAGGAGCAATTATAAATGGAGTTAAAGGTCGTTTTATTGTAGATACAGGAGCTTCTAATTCTTGTTTAGACACCCAAAAATCCAAGAAGTTTAAACTCGAAGTAAAAGACTCTGAAACAAAAGCTGCAGGGGCAGGGGCTATTGGCATGGAAACAAAAATCGCAAATAGGAATTTGTTAGAAATAAACGAGTGGACTTTTAATCAATTTTCTATTGTTCTTCTAGATTTAAATCATGTTAATGCTGCATTAATTGAGCATAGTTCAAGAACAGTTCATGGAATTATTGGAGCAGATATATTAGAAAAAGGAGAAGCAATTATTGATTATAAACAACAGTGTTTGTATTTAAAGAAACTCGTTTATAAACATTAATTATTTTCTGACCCCATTTTTTAGTTTACCATTTCATCAATTACAAAATAATTGTTCATAAAAATTATATTCAGGCAACCTTTTGCATAAAATTTGCGTCTATATAAATAGATTAGAAAATCATTAACCTTTTGAAAATTATTCAACTTTTTAAAAACGATGAAAAGCTTATAAAAAAAGCTATTCAAAATAATCGCGAAGCACAACATATGTTGTTTAAGTTGCATTCTCCAAAAATGTTAAGTGTTTGTAGGTATTATATTAAAGATATGCAATTTGCTGAAGAAGCAATGCTAAACGGTTTTTTCAAAGTGTTTTCTAATTTAAAAAACTTTCAAAATAATGGAAGTTTTGAAGGATGGATTCGTAGGATTATGGTACGAGAATCAATTTCTTTTTTAAGAAAACAAAAGAATATTGAATTTGTGGTTACAGATAAAGAAATTCAAAGTGATGTGACTGATACTATTAATTGTGAAATGGACGTTGCTCAAATACAATATTTTATTGATTCGCTTCCAGATGGCTATAGAATAATTTTTGTTATGTATGCAATTGAAGGATACAAACATCAAGAGATTGCTACCATGTTAAATATTTCTGAAGGCACCTCAAAATCACAATTATTTAAAGCAAGAAAAATGCTTCAACAAAAAATTATTAAACAAAATAAGACAAATTATGGCACTTCATAAATTTGAAAAAGACATAAAAAAGAAACTTGAAAATAGAACTATAAATCCATCGGCGAACGCATGGGATAAATTAGAGAGTAGATTATCAACTATTGAAACTAAAAAAAGTAATTCGTTTTATTGGTTTATAGGTATTGCTGCAAGTATTGTTGGTATTTTGTTAGTGGTTCCAATATTCATTAATAATAAAATTGAAATGGAAACACCTATAATTGTTACAACAAAAACTGATAAAAATGAAGGAATTAAAAAAACCAATGAAGAAAATTTTAAACCTAAAAAAGTATCTAATACGGCCATAGCAAGTGAAATTTCAACTAAAAAAAGCAATAGTAATAATACAAAAAAAGAACAATTTGCTTCTATAAAAGCTACCGATATTCATAATCAAAATAGTGAAAAGGACAACTTAAGTATGCTAATTGAAATTGCTGTAAATCAAGAAAGGTTAAATCAATTATCTTTTGAAGAGCAGAAAATTGCAGAGATGTTAACTGAAATTAAAAATTTAAAAACTAAAAAACATACAGTTAGTGCTGCAGAAATTGAAACACTTTTAATTAAGGCTCAAAAAGAAATAGCACTTAGTAAAATATATATTGACAACACCAAAATGGTTGATGCAAATCTATTACTTCAAGACGTTGAAGTTGATTTGGATAAATCGTTTCGAGTAAAGTTTTTAGAAGCATTAAAAATAAATTACGATACAATGATAACTGCAGTTTCTCAACGTAATGATTGAATAATTAATAATAAATAAAAAAAATTATCATGCGAAATACAACTAAATACATAGCGCTTATTGCAATAATTATAAGCACACATATGCTAAATGCCCAAACCGGTAATAATAGTAATAGAATTAAAATTTTAACTGAGCAAAAAGAAGCAATAAAAATTGAAGAACGTGATTTTTTAAAAACAGAAGTAGAATTTATTATACAACGTTTAGAAAAAGGAGAAATTACACAAGAAAAAGCGGATGAATTAAAACTAGATGCAGCAAAAAAAAGAGCGTTAAATATTGAAAATAGAACTTCGATTATTGATCATAAAATAGCTCTTTTAGAACGCAATGACGATGGTTATTTAGACAATGATGGAGAATTTTCGGTGGCAGGTTTGAGTATTGGTGGAAAAAAAGGAAGTTATGTTGGTCTTAAAATTAAAGGAAATAATGAACCAATTAAATATGACAGAAGAACTTTAAGTGAAATGGTTATAGCAGTCGGATTAAATAATGCTATTATTGATGGTGAAAAATTAGATAATTCACCCTATGAATTTGGGGGCTCTCGATTTTTTGAACTTGGCTGGGCTTGGAAAACAAGAGTGTTTAATGAATCAAATTTTATGCGCTTAAAATATGGAGTATCTCTTCATATAAATGGATTAAAACCTACTGATAATCGTTATTTTGTTGAAAATGGAAACCAAACAACACTCGAACTCTTTTCATCCGATTTAAAAAAATCAAAATTAAGTATTACCAATTTAGTAATTCCAATTCATTTTGAATTTGGTCCTTCAAAAAAGATAGAAAAAGATAATTATTTTAGATATAGCACTTCTAAACAGTTTAAAATAGGACTTGGAGGCTATGCAGGATTTAATATTGGCACACGTCAAAAATTAAAATACACTCTTGATGGCGATAGCGTAAAAGACAAATTTAAAAAAGATTATAACACGAGTGACTTAGTGTATGGTTTAAGTTCATATATTGCTTTTAATACTACTGCTTTGTATATAAAATATGATTTGTCACCAATTTTTAAGAATCAAACAATAGAACAAAACAATATATCTTTAGGAGTACGATTTGATATGGAATAAAGACTTTTAAGTTTAATACAAAGGCTGTTTAAAAGGTGAAATTTCACCCTTCAAACAGCCTGTTTTAATTTGGAAATGTTATAATTCCAATGCTTTTTTAGGATTGTTATCCATTAAAATTTCTATTGGATTTTCCAATGCTTCTTTTACAGCAACTAAAAAACCGACAGATTCTCGTCCGTCAATTATTCTATGATCATAAGACAAGGCAACATACATAATAGGTCTAATTACCACTTCTCCATTAATAGCAACTGGTCTTTCAACAATATTGTGCATTCCTAAAATACCACTTTGAGGAGGGTTAATTATTGGTGTAGATAACATGGAGCCAAAAACACCACCATTGGTAATTGTAAAAGTGCCTCCAGTCATTTCATCAATCGTAATTTGACCGTCACGAGCTCTAATAGCCAAACGTTTCACTTCGTTTTCAACGCCTTTAAAAGTTAAATTTTCAGCATTTCTAATTACAGGAACCATTAATCCTTTTGGTCCCGAAACCGCTATTGAAATATCTTGAAAATCATGCGCTATTTTATAATCCCCATCCATCATAGAATTTACATCAGGATACATTTTTAATGCTCGTACAACGGCTAAAGTAAAGAAGCTCATAAATCCTAAACCAACGTTGTGTTTAGCTTTGAATTCTTCTTTGTATTCATTGCGTAAATCGAAAATCGGTTTCATATCTACTTCATTAAAAGTAGTAAGCATCGCAGTTTCATTTTTAACGGAAACCAATCTTTCCGCTACTTTTCTACGAAGCATTGAAAGTTTTATTTTTTCAGAATTTCGTTTTTCACCAGCAGAAGATCCCATACTTGGAACTGCTTTTACCGCATCATCTTTTGTAATTCTACCATCACGACCTGTTCCTTTAATTTCTGATGGAACAATTCCCTTTTCGGTCAATATTTTCTTTGCCGCAGGGGAAGCTGCGCCACTTGCGTAGGTTTTCTCAACAACACTTGACGCAATAGGTTTTTCAGCTTGCTTTTCTTCAATCTTTTCTGAAGCTTTTTCACTGTTTACTGAAGACTGTTCACTGCCAACAGGTTTTTTGGCATCCATATCAATTAAGCAAACAATAGCGCCAACAGCTACAGCATCACCTTCTTCAGCCTTTAAAGTAATAATACCACTTTCTTCTGCGGGTAATTCCAAAGTTGCTTTGTCTGAATCAACTTCAGCAATTGGTTGGTCTTTTTCTACATAATCACCATCTTTTACAAGCCAAGCTGCAATTTCTACTTCTGTAATAGATTCTCCCGGAGATGGGACTTTCATTTCTAAAATCATCGTACTATTTTTTAGTCTATTTTTTCTAAATCCATTGTAATATAATGGATAAAGTTTCTTTAGTTAGTTGTGTTAAATACTCTATTTATAACGTTTTGGTGCCTAGCCTTAAATCTTGCCGCAGAACCAGGAGCTGGTACCGCATGATAAGGTTGAGAAATAATGTCTAATTTAACAAAATTAAAACGTTGCATTATAAAACTTGCTGCGCCCATATTTCCTGGCTCTTCCTGAGTCCAAATATAATTGGTTGCATTTGGATACTTTTTAATTACTTGTTGTAGTTTTTCTAGATGAAGCGGAAAGAGTTGCTCTATTCTTATTAAAGCAACATCTTTTCTTTCTAATATGGTTCGTTCAGCTAATAAATCGTAATAAAATTTACCAGTACAAAACACCAATTTAGTAACATTTAAAGGATTGATTGTATCGTCAATAATCTCTTGAAATTCACCATCTGCAAAGTCTTCTAATGTTGAAACAGCTAATGGATGGCGTAATAAACTTTTGGGCGTAAAAACAATTAATGGTTTTCTGAAATCGCGCTTCATTTGTCTGCGTAACAAATGATATAAATTAGCAGGAGTTGTGCAATCTGCAATAATCATATTATCGTAGGCACACATTTGTAAAAAACGTTCCATACGAGCCGATGAATGTTCGGATCCTTGTCCTTCATAACCGTGAGGTAATAAAACAACAATCCCGTTTTGCAATTTCCATTTATCTTCGGCTGCAGATAAATATTGATCAAAAATTATTTGAGCTCCATTGCTAAAATCACCAAATTGAGCTTCCCAGATAGTTAATGCATTAGGGTTTGCCATAGCATAACCATAATCGAAACCAAGAACACCATATTCAGACAATAATGAATTATAAATTGTCATTTTTCCTTGTGTTTCACTTACGGAATTCAATAAATTAATCCGTTCTTCAGAGATTTCGTCTCTTAAAATAGCGTGTCTATGGCTAAAAGTTCCTCTTTCAACATCTTGTCCAGAAATTCGAACATCAAACCCTTCTTGTAATAAGGTGCCATAGGCTAATGTTTCTCCCATTCCCCAATCAATTTGATTGGTTTCAAAAACCATTGAGTTTCTATCTTTTAGAATTTTTTCAGCTTTTCGCAAAAATTTAATGCCAGCAGGCACGGTAGATACAATTTTTGCGATGTCTTTTAATTTTTTAATCGGATATTTTGTGTTTGTAGAAAGCAACATAGCATCTTCACCTCTTCTAGTGAAACCATCCCAAGTATCTTCCATAAACTCTCGTACCTTAGACTTTTCTATTTTTTTTGCTTCTTCGTATTCTTCTTCCAACAGGTTTTTAAACTCATCAATAATTCCATTTAGAAATGGAGTGTCAATAACACCATCATCAATTAATTTTTTAGCATAAATATCTCTAGGATTTTCATGTTTAGCAATAGCTTTGTAAAGTTTAGGTTGCGTAAATCGAGGTTCGTCACCTTCATTATGTCCATATTTTCGATAACCCAATAAATCTATAAAAATATCTCGTTTGAACTCCATTCTAAAAGCCAAAGCCATTTCAATAGCGTGTACAACAGCTTCAACATCATCGGCATTTACGTGTAAAACAGGAGACAGTGTTACCTTTGCAACATCGGTGCAATAAGTACTAGATCTACCATCTAAATAATTAGTTGTAAATCCGATTTGGTTATTTATAACAATATGAATGGTTCCCCCTGTTGAGTATCCATTTAATTGACTCATTTGGGTTACTTCGTAAACTAAACCTTGACCAGAAATTGCTGCATCACCATGAACAATAATTGGAATTAATTTTGAATTATCTCCTTCATATGTTTTATCAATTTTGGCGCGTGCTATTCCCTCAACAACTGGCCCAACTGTTTCTAAATGTGATGGGTTGGGAACTAAATTCATAATAAGTTCCTTGTTGTTTTTCAATGTTTTTTTTGTGGTTAAACCTAAATGGTACTTTACATCACCATCAATAGATTCGTCTTCAAAATCTTTTCCATCAAATTCGCTAAAAAGGTCTTTAATAGGTTTTCTAAAAATATTTACAAGCGTACTTAATCGGCCTCTATGCGCCATACCAAATACAAATTCTTTAACATCATAATATTCTGTTGCATTCCAAATAATGGCACTAATTGCAGGAATTAAAGCTTCTCCACCTTCTAATGAAAAGCGTTTTTGTCCAACATATTTTGTTTGTAAGAAATTTTCAAAAGTAACTGCCTGATTTAATTTTTTTAAAATATAAATTTTAGTTTCTTTAATATAATCAGGGTGATTTGAGTTTTTATTTAATTTCTTTTGAATCCACTTTATCTCTTCAGGATTTCTGATGTACATATATTCTACACCTATAGAATCACAATAAATAGTCTCTAAATGCTTTATAATTTCACGCAGTGTGGCTATTCCTGTACCAATAATTTGACCAGCATCAAAAACAGTATCTAAATCTTTTTCAGATAATCCAAAGTTTTCAATAGCAAGTGTTGGAGTATATTTTCTGCGTTCACGAACTGGATTGGTTTTGGTAAACAAATGACCACGAGTTCTATAGCCATTAATAAGATCTATAACTTTAAATTCCTTTAAAACATTTTCTGGTACTTCAAAGATTGAATGATCTTCAGTTAGCGAATATTTTTCTGAAGCAAAGTCGTACCCTTGAAAAAAACTTCTCCAACTTGGTTCAACAGCATCAGGATTTATTAAATACGTATCATACAAATCGGCTATAAAGCCTGAATGTACTGCATTTAAAAATGAATATTTATCCATATTATAGTTAGTAGTCTTATGTTTTATTAAACGAGCAAAAATACAATTTTTACTAAAAGCACGTTAAGTTAAGGTGATTTTTTAGAATTTTTACATATTTATTAAAAATAGTGATGATATGCGTTGAAATGTTTCAATTGTTATCAAAAATTCTTAATATACTAGAAATACCATAATTTTAGAAGACTGATTTAATAAAATAGAATCTAATTTTCAACAAGTTAGAGTTGTAATTATAAAAATAAGCTAAAACATAAGTTTTTTTTTAAAAAAATATTGCAAAAATTATAAAACCTTGTATATTTGCACTCGCAAAAGAGAATAAATTCCTCCTTAGCTCAGTTGGTTAGAGCATCTGACTGTTAATCAGAGGGTCCTTGGTTCGAGTCCAAGAGGGGGAGCTTTTTTGATAAAACCATTCAAGAAATTGAGTGGTTTTTTTCATTTTAAACAGTACCAAATACTCCATTCTACTTGATTTTATTGCATTGTGTGCATTCATTGCATCCAATATTTCCAAACTCATTAAATTGCCAACTTGTCAACTTTTTTAGATGAGAAAAAGGTGTGATATAAGGGGTACTTCAATTTTTAAAAGGGGCACCTCTTTTAAATAACCACCAAAATTTAAAATTATGAAACTTACTTTAAGATTATTTATAGAAAAATCTAAAATCAATAAAAAAAGGAATTCTATTATAAAATGCAGAATCACCTACAAAAAAGAAAGAAAAGAATTTTCAACAGGAATATTTATAAATTCAATTTTCTGGGATAGCCAACACCAAGTAGCTAAACCTCCTAATGATGAAAATGACTACATCAACACTCAACTAAGCCTTATTAAAAGTAAAATTAATAGGGCTTTTTTATTGCTTCAAGTTCAGGAGGGGAATTTTACTGTAGATGATATCCACATGCTGTATAAAGGCAAAAAACCAACTAAAGAACACAATGTAGTTGAACAGTTTGAAAGTCACTTAAACATGCTTAAAAAGCTTGTGGGGATAGATATAAAACAAGCAACTTGGAATAAGTTGTACTATGTGAAGAATAATGTAAAATCCTTTATAAGATGGAAATTTAAAACCAATGATTTGCCATTGAAAAGTTTAAAATTACAGTTTTTGGTTGATTTTGAATACTACTTAAAAGTTGAAAAGAAACAAAAACAAATTACTATTAATAAAACTATACAAAGGTTTAGAAACCCTATTAAAGTTGCATTATCTAAAGGTTATTTGGAAAGAGACCCATTTATGTTGTATAAAGCAAAAAAGGTGAAAACAGAGATTGTATTTTTATCTGTAGATGAATTAAAACAATTTGAATCATTTGAATTTAAGCAAACTAGATTAACGCAAGTTAAAGACTGGTTTGTGTTTAGTTGTTATACAGGATTGGCATACAATGAAATTAGCAAGCTACAAAAGAAACATATTTCAAAGGGTTTTGATGGTGAGTTTTGGATTGAAGTGGTAAGAGAGAAAACCCAAAAAAATATAGCAGTGCCAATTTTACCGAAGGCACAACAACTGATTGATAAATATGCTGATGCAAATTCTGGGTTTATATTTAAGATTTGCAGTAACCAACGTTATAATTCTTATTTAAAAGAAATAGCAAGTATCTTAGGAATAGATAAAAGATTGACGACACATACAGCAAGGAAAACATTTGCATCTACAGTTTTATTATATAATGATGTTCCTATGGAAATTGTATCCCAACTTCTTGGGCATAGCAGTATTACTATAACAGAAGATAGTTATGGTAAAATAGTTCAAAAGAAAGTAAGTGAAGAAATGATAAGGTTGACTAAAAATTTATAGCTGAAAAACTTCTTTAGTATGCCAAATTAAAGATTCTGTAGAGGGATACCAATTGGTTTTTATTGGAAGAATAATTTGATTTCCATTAAACTGAGAAATTGAATAAACTGATTTATTGTCAGTTACAGTTGGAGAAATTCTAACTATATAATCCTTGTTAATTGTGATTAGTCCCCTATCAAATGCTCGGTGCAAATTGGGAGATAAGCTAAGCCCATTTGGAATAGTATCATCGTGAGAAATACTGAAAGGAATAATATGACAAGCGTCTACCATTTGGGCATTTGTAGTGGTATCAATTTTCATTCCTGAAATACAACATTGATAATTGTAAATTTTTGGAATCGTTTTTTTGAATAATCCACCACGTATAAATATCTCTTCTTCAAATTCATTTTCATCTAAAGTGGAATGAAGTTCATTAATTCTTGACTGATAGGTTGTTTTGTCTTCATTTAAAATTTCATCTTCTATTTTTAGTTCAAACTTAGATGAGTCTATTGTTAAATAATCATAATTAGCAATCCCAAAATATTCTTTTATAAGAAACTGTTCTAGCAATAAATTGGTTTCATTATTTTTAAGTAAAAGAAAAAGTTGTTTGTTTATTTCTGCGAAAGCAATAGTATCTTTTAATTTTTTAAAGGTATTGGTGCTTTTTAATTTCAATAAGGATTCTTGAAATCCTAAATTGGCTGTTAAAGTCCAAAAACTTTCATTTTTTAAATGAAAAAAAGGAAGTGAAAAATTTGGTGTATGACCTGTATTTACTAGGTTATTCCAATTTGATTTAAATGATAAAACCAATTCAGGAGTTATAAAAATTCTATTGGTAGTTATTACATTGTTTCTTATAAGTTGAATTACTGAAATTAGTAATATTGGTTTATGAGGAGCTTTACCTAATCCTTTATTGTAGGCTCTGTTTAGCTTCTTTAATACATTTAAATAGTAATTAAAATTCTCATCCATAGATAAAGCTAATTTACGATATTAGATTTAGTTTGTAGAAATTATATTTTAATTAGCTATATTTGAATTGTAGGTTATTTTTCCTACATCTTTTTCATAGCAATTTACCACCTCCTACTTGGGGGTGGTTTTTTATAAAAATCAATTATAAGTAATAGTTTTATATTCATCCTTATTTAAGGATTCTAATAAAATTCCCCAATTAAATTTTTCCTTCTCCATTTTTTTATTAACTATTAATTTAGGTTTTTTAAATAGTGAAAATGGCCAATAATATCTTTTTATTTTATTAGTTCTACGGTACTTGTCATTAATATATTTTCTCAATTTTTCCTCATAAAGATTAATTTCTCTAATAGCTCCAGGTTCAACACTTTCATAAATCCCATACCCCTCTGGAACACATTTTTTTGGCACTTTTATTTTGGTAATTTTTGCTAATTCAACTATTAAATGTTGAATGTTTTCATTATTTATAGTATCAAAATTTTCAACTAATACGCTTTGAACATCTTTTAATAAATCCATTTCTTGAATAGGTCTGTCAAAAATAGAATAATCATTATTACTATATTTGTAATATCCATTTTCAAAAACTATTGGAGCATTAAAATCAAGAATATCACTACGCATAATTCTAATATCATTTCGGATTGTTCTTTCTGAAATACCAATATTAATGCCAACACTTTCACTTAGAGTTTCTGAGCATTTATCTATTAATAAATCAATTGTGCATTTGATTTGCCTATTTCTAAGACAAGCATCTAAAGTTTTGTATCGAAGTAGTGCATTTAAATTTACGGGCATTTTATTTTTTCAATGCAGATAGGCTGCATTCGATGTGTTTATTATTGCATAATAATTAATGATAAATATAATAAAATTATGCAAACAATTTTTAACAAAAAAAAATCTCAAATTTAAAAAAAACCAAGTAGAAAGAGTATTTAAAGATTCGTTTTATAGAAACTCTTTGGTTGGATGTCTTGGCGGAATGAATACAATTCTTGTGATGGATAAGCATTCAAAAGTTATTATGATATATGAAAAGAAAGGTAATGAAGAGTTTTTGTATTTCTGGGATGAAATTCAAGAAAGTCTTAAAAAGGAGTTGATAGAAGACTCATTCTTTTGAAGTCATTACGGATATCCGTATACTAAATTTAGTAAATGAAAGTAGTTTTGAGTGATGGCGTTTGAAAAAAATATTGTCTAAAAATCAAATAAAATTTTTATGTCAATTTTTAAGGCGTTCGCAATAGAATTAATGTTAACAATTGAAGTATTTATTATACCTCTTTCAATTCTGCTTATTTGGGAAATTTCAACACCTAAATCAAAAGCAAGTTGTTCTTGGGAAAAACCATTTGCTTTTCTGTGTTTTCTAAGGTTCTTACCAAAGGCTATTAAAAACGCTGAATCATTTAAATACTCCACAAGGCAAAATTCGTAGAGTATTAGTATTAATTAGTAGGCAAATATGCCTATATTTAACTTTTATTTAATAAAAATAAATAAGCTATGAGAAAACCTATATCATTGTTATTAATTCTATTTACCACAATAGTATTCACTCAAAATATTACACTAAATGAACTTATTTCATTTAAAACAAAGTCTATAAAGGATACACAACTAATTTTAAAAGGTAAAGACTATTCATATTTTAAAACTATTAATGGAGGTGCCCAATGGAAAGCTAATGATGGGAGTGGAATAATTGGTTTTAATGGGAAAGGTCTTGTTTTGTTTATGACATTTAAAAGTTCATTGCAAAAAAATATTATCAATGAGATTAAAAAATCTTCTTATAAATATATGGGAAAATCAACTAAAAATAATTTACAAGTTGATTCTTATATGAAAGGTGATAGTACAATTTTTATTTCAGAAATAATAAACCCATCTAACGGAAAAATATTGTATTCGATGACAATCACATAAATATTCAACTGTAAATTAAAAATATGAAAGCAATTAAAATTATTGCCGGTGTATTATTAATTATTGGTACACTTGGTTCGTTAATGAGTTTTTTTAAACAAGTTAGTTCATATGAAGCTCCTGAATTAATTGGACATTTATTAGCAATTGTATTAATATCTTGGTTTGCATACCTATTGCTAAAGCCATCAAAAAAAGCATAAAATGAAAAAAATAATTATAACAATTTCATTTATTATTTTAATAATTACACCTTCAATAAGTCAATGTAATTTAAAAACTACTGTTAGACCTGATGGCAATGTGATTAAATACTTTAATCCTCAGCCAGTAATACGTCAATCTGAATATGAAGTTGGCATTTCCATCTACAAAAATATTACTACTGATGAGTTAATGTTGAATATTTCTGTGTTGTTTAAATCAATGGTTCCTAAAAAATTAACCAAAAATGCAATAATTCAAACAACAAATATTAAGGGAATTGATTTAGTTCCATTAATGTCGGAAACTATAGTTATGAACGGAAGGGATGTATCAATGGGCTTGTATAAAATTGGAAAAGTTGATTTTGAGGAATTAAAAAAATACCCTCTTAAAAGTGTGTTTTTTTATTTGGAAGGCCATTTAAAAGGCTCAACAGTTACTGAAAATAAATTTGTTTTAAAAGATGAGCTTAATTGTTTTTAAGTTGATACTAATTGTAATAGGTGTAAAATTTAAAATAAATAATATAAGAATAGATTATGAAAACAAAACTAACATTAGGACTATTAATTTTTTCAATAACCAATTTATTTGCTAGTACTGGTGCGGAGCAAGCTAAAATGTTAGTAATGGCATTAGCGGGGGTCGTAATTATAATATTAAGTAGCTTTAGGAATAACAAAAAAAGTAAAAAAGATGAAAATTAAAGATGAATATCCAAATTTTAAGAATGCATTGTTGTTTTATATTGGAGATAAAAATCCAAAACTTGTGTCAGATGATTCTATTAAAATATCGTATTATATTCCCCTTCGAAATTTTGACAAGGGCTTTGATTATTATGAATTGACAAGGTTAAAAAATGGATTAGTTTATTTTAGCATTGTCACTATGTTAGGATTTAAATCAATTGTCCAAAGTGATACAAAAGCTATTAGTTCTGATATATCTGAATCAGAATGGCAAAGTGTAATATATGAAACCAGTTTAAATCATTTTAGTAAGGAAGAATACGTAGCACTTAAAAAAGGGTATGTAAAGAAAAAATCAGGAGGTTGTCTTGTGAGTGCACTGCTATCATTAATTTTTGTGTTTATGCTAATAGGAATTTTTAATTAATAAAAAAGTACTCAATGAATTTAAAAACATACGATAAGGGTTTATATATTAAAAAATGTACCAAAAGCGATTATGAGAAACCAAGCAGGCTTGAAAGAATGTTTAATGTTGCGTTAATGGATAAAGATGAAAAACCAAGATATCATTTAGTTTATTTTAAAAAAAATGATATTAGGTTCTCTAAATTTAATGATAAGGTTGAACTTTTGGTTGGTAATTATTATACCGAAGGGGAATTGTTAGATATTGTGGATAACTTCAGTTCAAATTCTGGCTATTTTGATAGAGAGGTTGTAATTGATGGAGAATATTTTAAAGCATTAGATGATAAGAATCCCTTTAATGGAAGTTTTTGTTGGGACAGTGAAAATATTTTAAATATAATTTTTCATTTTGAATCTGAGGGTTCTTTTTCAGGTAAATACCGTTTCATACCAAAAATATAGTATTATGGATTCTTTATTTATAGTATTTGCAGGTGTAATTGCTTTGGTTTTTTT
This sequence comes from Lutibacter sp., assembly GCF_030692605.1. Lineage (GTDB taxonomy): Bacteria > Bacteroidota > Bacteroidia > Flavobacteriales > Flavobacteriaceae > Lutibacter. Next base: position 8,656 of record NZ_JAUYUD010000125.1, on the reverse strand, counting down.
TGTAATATTTAGTTTTCTAGCAGGAAGAGGATTTAGAGAATGGAATGAAGGAACCAATAATGTAAAAGACAATAAACAAAGTAATACCAAGACTTTAATTATTGGATTGATTATTGGAATTGTTTTATTATTTATCTTTTCTAAATGTAATTCTTAGATATTATGGGTTCACAAGTCAAAGTTAGTTGTAAGTGTGGTTTAAATAAAAGCATTTTAATAGGAGGTGGAATGGAGTCATCTTCTTATGAGTGTTTTTTCCCTTGTTTTTGTAAAAATTGTTCTGATGTAGTTGAAGTGAATCTTCTGGATTTAAATCCAAAATGTCCTGAATGTGGAGAGGAAAATATTATTGCATTTGACAACAGGTTATTAATTGGTGAGAAAGGAAAACAAGTTATTGAAAGTTGGCATGCTTTTGAATTGGGAAGGGAACTTTTATTGACAAATGGGACATATAAATGTCCTAAATGCAATACTCAAAACCTACGTTTTAGTATGGGGGATTTATATTGGGATTAATAATAACTATGCTCTATAAAATGTTTTGTGTAAATTCAGTTGTAAAATACATCTAGTTTATCAAAATGAATATTTATATAATTAATTCAACTTTAAGAATAAACAAAATGAAAAAAATTCTAATTATTTTATTAGTCTTCATCAACTTAATATCCTATTCACAAAATATAAAAAATAAGGAATGGTTGGTATTAAAAGATAATGACCTAAAACATTTTACAGTAACGAAGAAAACCAAAAGTTTTACCATAGATGAATTTAGATTTGATGTAATTTGGGATGATAAATTATTTTATTCAGATAATATTGGATATTATGGAGGAATAAAAACCTTAAAAATATTCAAGAAAAACCTCTTGATAAATACAATTGAAAAGATAGAAGATGTTATAGCTTTAGGTGAAATTGGAATATCTTTCTTTGATTATAATATGGATGGATATATAGATTTCTCATTACCAATTGATTCTGGAAAGGTAATTTGGTCTAAATATTACTTATATGATATAGAACAAAAAAAATATAAACATATCGAAGATTGGGATTATATCAGAATTCAAAAATTGAATAAAAAAACAAAACAATTTGTTACCATATTAGATGGTAATGCCGATGAAAGCGAACAGGAATTGTATCAAGTTTCAGGGTTTGAACTAGTACTTCTTAAAACGATTAAACATAAATCCATAAAAATCACAAATTAATTAAAAATCAATTATTATGAAATTCTATGAAAAAATTAACAAGATGAAATTATTTACTGTTTTAACCATAATTCTACTACAATATTCGTGTGGTGATGAATCTAAAGATGATATTAATATTATTGAGGAACCTAATAGTGTTAAACTTATAAAAGATATTTTGTATAGTGGTTCTGAAAGTGGCAGTCATTTTTATTATGAAGATAATAAGCTAACAAAAAGCAGTGTGTTAAATAGGGGTAATTATGAAGTTTATACATATAATTCAAATAATAAGATTAGCAAAATCAAGCAGTATTATGACAATAGTAATGTGCCAAATAATTCGGTAGCACTAAATTTTAATTATGCTAGTAATTTTAATGATAATGAATATTTGATAGAATATGTTTGGTTAAATAACAATGCATTTAAAAGTAGAAGTAAGCAATATAATTTTGATAGTAAAGGGTTGGTTCAAAGTGTAGAATGTTCTGATTCTGATTGTGAATCTGTAAATATTTATTATAAGAATAATCAAATTGACAAGGTAATTTATAATGAAGGAAAATCCTACCAAAGTATATATACATTTGAATTTGACGATGGTATTAATCCAATGAATATATTGTTTAGAAAATTTGGATATGTTGAATATATTAATATTCAAGTTTTTGATTATTTCTTTGACTTTTATTACATAAATAATGCGACAAAGATTTATAGAGATGGGACATTAGTATATACAGCTAATTATCAATATAATTCGGATAATTATCCAATCCAAGTTACTTATGTAAGAGTTTCAAATGGGGAAACGGGTAAGGCTGTTTTTACATATTAATTTTTTTTGCCAAAATTTTTTTCAATTTTTTTTAGAAAAGTGAAAGCGACTTAATCTAGTCTTCAACCCCCACTCTCTTTTGGTTTTGCGGGATACCCCCGTGCCTTAAATAATCTTAAAATTTTAAAAACTATGGTAACAATTGTAGATTACAAAACGTATCAAAGAGAGGATGGAACAACTTTTAATTCACTTATAGTACAAGGTGGGATAGAAGCTGTAAAAAGTCAAGAAACAGGAAGTACTTATTTAACTGCTAGAACAGCTAGAGTTTCCTGTACTTTTAATGAATTAATTTGTGAAACTTTAAAAGGAACACAATTACCTGGACAAGTAAAAAGGGTAGATTCTGAACCTTATGAGTACGCAATTCCAAATTCAGGAGAAATAATAACCTTAACGCATAAATTCGAGTATGTTGGTGAGGAAGAAAGCATTTTGAAAGAGAATGTTATTATGAAAGAAGAAGTATTTTAAACTTCAAACAGTATCAATTAGAATGAGGAGTTACAGCAATGTAGCTCCTTTTTTTGTCTTTTTTTTAGACAATTAGTAGCAATCACAAAATTAATTATAAACACTAAATACTATTATTATGAAATTAGAACAAGCGCAAAGAAATCAAGTAAAATTACGACTTGGATTAAGTGGTGCAAGTGGATTTGGCAAAAGCTATTCTGCTTTATTATTAGCCTATGGAATTACCAATGACTGGTCAAAAATAGCCATTATTGATACTGAAAATAACAGTGCAAGTTTGTATGCACATTTAGGAGAGTTTAACGTATTGTCACTAGAGGAACCTTATAGTCCAGAAAGGTATATAGAAGCCATTAAAATGTGTGAAAAGGCTAAATTAGAAGTTATTATCATTGATAGCATTACACACGAATGGAATGGTAAAGGAGGTTGTTTGCAGTTACACGAGCAGTTAGGTGGTAGGTTTCAGGACTGGGCAAGAATAAGTCCAAGGCATCAAGCTTTTATTGATGCTATTTTACAATCGAAATGTCACGTAATTACAACTGCTAGAAGAAAAATTGACTATTCATTGGATAGTGATTCAAACGGTAGAACCAAAGTAATTAAACACGGAACCAAGGAGATAACCAGAGAAGGATTTGAATATGAATTAACCACCAATTTTGAACTCATAAATGACAAGCATTTAGCAGTAGCTTCAAAAGATAGAACAGGCTTATTTATGAATAAACCAGAGTTTGTAATCTCAAAAGGAACAGGAAAGATTTTAAAGGAATGGTGTAATGATGGGAAGTCAGAGCAGGAACTACTTCAAAATATCTTTTCTGAAATAAATCAATGTACAACATTAGAAGGGTTACGACACATCTATTCTAAATATCCAACCTACCAAATAAAAATCAAGGATAGTGTCATTCAAAGAAAGGCAGAAATTGAAAATGTAACTTCTCAAATAATACCTAATAATCAAATTGTTCAACCGTCTAAAAACACATCAAATGGAATTGATAGCAAGTAATACGCAAATAATCCCAAAAGAACAAGTAATTAATACTGTAAGTAAAGGAAATTTTATTGAAGCAAACACAGAACAGGTGACTTTAAACCACCTACAAAAGGATTGCATCATACCTGTGTTTTCAAAAGATAATGAATCAACTTTAAGTCATTATCAGTTTATAGATAAAGCAAGTGAAGTGGTTCAAAAGTTATTTCCTGAGATGCAAGTAAATGAGCCAGATATAAGAGTGAGCCATATTGTGAAGGGGAGAATTCCCTCAGCTATTGGGAAACCAGCTAAAGAATTGAGGGATTTTGAAAAGACAGTGTATTATGAACGATGTGCTTTTATTATTGATATTCCTGGTGTGAAACAAATTGTGAATGGTAACGAGCTTACGTTAAGTGTTGGCGGTGTAAGAGCCTACAACCAAGAGAATTTGTATAGCAGAAAATCATTGGAAAAATTTAAAGTTTTTATAGGGTTTAAAAACAAGGTTTGCACAAATCTCTGTATTTCTACAGATGGTTTTTCAAATGAAATAAGAATAGGATCTATTTTAGAATTAGAACAACAAATGACTCAATTGTTTTCAGGTTATAATTCAGAAAAGCATTTAGGTAATATGGAAAAAATGAGTAGATATCAGTTGTCTGAAAAGCAATTTGCACACTTTATTGGAAAAGCCAGAATGTATCAGCATTTGGAAAAGAATGCGCAAAAAAGCGTATTTCCAATTACACTAAATGACAGCCAGATAAACAATGTGGTAAAGGATTATTATAACTGTCCAAACTTCAGTAGAAATAAAGATGGCTCTATTAATTTATGGAGTTTATACAATCTTTTTACTGAAGCCAACAAGAGCAGTTACATAGATTCAAATTTTGAGCGTAATGTAAATGCATACGAGTTAATCAATAACCTAGGTAATTCAATACAAAACAACGTTCCAAACTGGCTACTGTCTAATTAATATTATAGCTATTTTTTCAATTTGATGAAGTTCAAGTTGTAATTATTCACCTACAAATAAAATATGAATGAAAAAGAATTATTGAAATTATTACAATTTAGTAATCCTAAAGAACTCTGGATTGTTACTTATAATAATTTACTCAAAATACTATTTTGTCCTTTCGAAGTTCTCGTCTTGACTGATGTTGGAACATTAAAGAAAGGGCAAGTAGTTTGGGTAGATAGAATTAAAATTACACAAGAATTAAAAACCGTTTATATAATAAATGGACAAGCTTATTATTATCATTACTTTGATTTCATAGTAGAAGATAAGTAAATAATTAGGAGATACTGTATTTTGATAACCAACTTTTGAGACGGCACTCCTCTATCAAAGCCACTGAAAATGCCTTAACTAGTTTAATAATTGCATCTACTGCATTAATTGCATTGATTTGACATATTAATGCAGGATGTAATTATAAATATTATACAATATAATTATGAATATTATAAAAAATTAACATAATAAGTGAAAATAATTGAATATAAATTAGGAAATCTCGTTTTTTTTTCGTATCTTTGTATTTGTTTAGTGAGGGTTGATACTGTCATTATTAGGGAGAAAAATAGATAAAAATAAGAAACTAAAGAGAAAAAAAAGAAACCAAAAATAGAATCTAATATATTGTATTGAGCTATATCCATTAATTAGGAATATGGCTTTTTTGATGGTATAATATTCCAATCCTTTTAATAATTATAAATACTGTTGTTGAATATTGCAAGAGTAAAATATTAGATAATATGGAAAATATTAAAAATGAAGAAGTAAGTGAGAAAAGATTCCTTACGTTGAATGAAATGCTGGTGAAGTATGAGACCGCACCTAAAACAAATTTTTTATGGAGTGGGATTAAAGAAAAATCATTTGGATTGGTTTTTGGTCCAAGTAAAAGTGGCAAAACAATTTTTTGTGAAAATTTAGCAATGAGCATTGCTATGGGTAAGGATGAGTTTTTTGAATATCCTCTAGATGGAATTCCTAAAAAGGTATTATTTGTTGGTTTGGAAGAATTTTGGTTAAGTAGAATCGAAAGAAATCGAATGCAGTTTGAAGTATTAAATGAAGAAGAACAACTGCTAATTGGTGAGAATTACAGATTTCAACCAATTGATTTTTCGAAAAGAATAGTTAGAGAATCTGATTATGATAATTTGATTAATACGATTATGGATTCCGAAGCTGAAGTTGTTTTTATTGATAGTATTACCAGAATGAATTTAGGGCAATTAGAAAATAGTGCTGATTCTGAAAAGTTGATGCAAAAATTAAGGGAAGTATGTTATGATTTGAAAATCACACTAATTTGTATACATCATACTACTAAAATGTTTGATTGTCCAATTACAATGGATAAGATTAAAGGAAGTGCTGTATTTGCTCAAGAATCTGATTTCGCAATTGGAGTAAGTAGGACCAGTAAAAATCATAGATATGTAAAAAATGTTTTCTTTAGGTATGCACCTGATGATAGCGATATAGTTAAAGAATTTGAAATTGATAATAGCTGTTGGTTAAATCACTTAAATGATGTTGATGAGGATGAATTATTAGCAAGAACTGATAAGAGAAGAGCAACTGAAAAACCTGAAATAATTAGTAGTTATTTAGACAATAACAGTACCTGTACTTATACTAAAAAAGAACTATATAATATCCTATCAAATGATTTAGGAATAAAGGAGAGGCAATATGGGAGTTATTTACAAAATTTAGAAAAGGAACGTAAAATATTTAGCCCAAGTTTAGGTAATTACGCTTCTGTTAATTATAAATACATTAAAAATGAAGGAGATGATGAAAGAAGAGTATAATTATATTATATATAAAGCTCAAAATACAGTAAATGGAGAGCTTTACATTGGAGCAACAACAAATTCAATACATCAACGTAAGTTAGATCATTTGGAAAGAGCAGCCAGAGGTGAAGAAGGAAAATTTCAAGAAGCAATCGGCACTTATGGTGCTGAGGCTTTTAAATGGGAGCAAGTTGACACTGCATCATGTGCAGATGAATTAGCACAAATGGAACAGAAATATATCAATGAATTTAATTCCAAAGATGCTGGTTACAATAGTTCAATAGGTGGAGATTTTAAGAAAACTGTTTATCAATATAATTTGATAGATGGAATTTTAGTTAATTCTTATAATTGTTTAACGGATGCAGGCAATGCAGTGAATGCAACTAAACAATGCATTAGTAGAGCTTGTTTAAGTGTAAATAAAGCATATAATGGGTTTTATTGGAGTTATAATTTTACTGAACCTTTTAAGCCAGATTTAGATACAAGAAAAAAGGAAGTATTACAATATTCCCTTGAAGGTTCTTTTATTTCTAAATTTGTTTCAGTTGCAGATGCATCAAGACAAATAGGATTGAGTAAGACGTGTATTTCTAGATCTTGTAGAGGGGAAAGAGCCAATAGTGGGGGTTATATTTGGAAGTATTCGTAACTTAGCAATTAAGTATTTAATAATTTTTAAACCCAACTTCTTTAATTAGAGTTGGGTTTTTTATATGCCAATACTTCACAAAATAAAGAAATTAGAAACTCTAGTTATTTATGTTACAATTTGTTTTGTTGAATAGTTCAATTATGAAAATGAAGGAGTTTATTTTTAGTATAATTTAATCAGTATTCTTCTTTATGATTTCAGCAATTACAGACTTGCTGACTTGAAATTCAGTATTTTTTAATTCTGCTTCAATTTTTCTATAAGACACACCTTCTTTGTTAAGAGAGATAACCTTTTCTACTAATTCAGTATTGTTGGATTTTGCATTAATTGCTTTACTTCCTCTACGTCCAGTGTTATTAAAAATGAAATCTTTATTAAAATCAAGAATATAACTTTGTTTTTTATATTTTGAATCTAAAAAGTTAGATTTTAAAACCCATAAATCCTTTTGTTTATCATTACTATAGTTTGGTCTTATCTCTAAAACAACTCTCATTTTAGCTTCAAAGCCTTGTGAACCAATTATACTATCTTTTGAAGGGGCTTTTTGATTGGTTCTTTTACCTATATGATGAAGAAATAGAATTAAACACTGATGTTTTTTAGCCAATTTATCGTAAGAATTAAGAAAATTTCTAACTTGTGTATTAGCATTTATTTCTTTTGAAAACACATCAGCAAAAGCATCTATGATAATTAAATCAACAGGGCTTTTATCTAATTTCTTAGATAAGTTTGTATACAATTCATCTGAGTCAAATATAAATTCAAGATTTTTTAATCCTTCTAAATTCTCTATGCTATGTGCTTTTTTTAGATATTCAATTTGTTTTCTTATTGAATAACTTACTGAGGAAGAATCATCTTCAGTACTTACATATATTACTCTATTATGCTTGCAATTCAATTTAAACCCTGAGAATTCCTTTAAATTAAGGGTAATAGCAATACTTAATTGTCTTAAAAATGTAGATTTACCACTATCTGATGTTCCTACCAAAGATGCTAACCCAACAGTTTGTAAGAATGGATTTAGAAGTTTAGGTATTTCTCCTACAGAAAAATTATATAATTCATAAGCATTAAATGTCGTTTTGTCAATATTAATAATCTTGTCAACTTTTTTCTTCTTAAAGTCATTATTTGATTCTGTTTTTTTAGTAGAAGGCTCCTGAGTTTTTTTAGTCACTGTAACTTCAGGTATATCAAACTTACTTAAGTCAATTCGTGTCTTACCTACTAATTCCTCTTCGGGAATGTCATTAGTATTAAAATCATCCTTCATAAATAAAATTGTCCCAATTTAATTATATATAAAGGACAGGACAATTTACAAAAATAAATGAGTTGAAATTTAATTGTAGTTACTTCTTTTTAGAGTTTTTTTCATCTAATAGGTATCCATATAATTTCTTGTAGACGGATATATATAATCTACTAAAAAAAAACTAGATTTTTCGGACGTAGCAAATCCTTTGTTGAATGTTTGTCGGTTTGTACTATTAACCTGACGGTTATTTAACGGAATTTTATCAAGCTGCATATTTGATGTCTTTATGATTGAAATATTTTTGAACTCTATCTGGATTTTGAACTAACATTTGCATATGGTTTTCTAAATTTTCTTTAAGTTTTTCATG